>JBIOXT010000159.1:0-21881 GCA_044869795.1 bacterium
CGAGGCGCTCTCCCAACTGAGCTACGTCCCCACCGCACTGGTATTATACGGACCGCCTCTTGCCCGAGCAAGGCGCGGCGTGCCGGGAAAAGGTATGGACCGTGCAAGGCACAACCATCGGCCCCCGGCCTGAGCTCACCACTCCACCAGGAGACGAGGCGATCACCCGCACGGTCCACTACGATAATTCTGGAAGACCGCTGGCAAACCCTCGGCGTTTAGTAGTACAAGAAGAAACTTTGCCCCCCCGTCTAGGAAGGTTTATGAAAATATTGAGCAATTTTGAGGCCATTCCCGTTTACGCCTCCGATGGGGAGGGAAACACATGCATGTAACAGATTGATGATTCAAACTGTGCAAGCACGGCTTGCGTCGCACGGCCTGAGCTCACCACTCCACCGGGCGGCGCAAGAGATCGACCGCACGGGTTGGTGGGGGTAGGCACGAAACAACCCTACATTCTGCCCCGTGCAGAGAAGGGTTGTTCTCATGAACACGGACGATTGGGCTGCTCCACCGGTCCCGCCCGGCGTCACGCCGGGCGGGTCTCCGGCCGCGCATTTCGAACTCACGATCCCCGCACGTCCGGAATCCCTGGCCGTCGTGCGCCACGCCCTCACCGAATTCGGATCACGGATCGGCGTCGATCCGTCCTATGTCGACGATGTCAAGCTCGCGGTCGGCGAGGCCTGCACCGCCGCCGTCCTGACGGAGGGACCAGACATCCTGGTGTCGTTCGACGTGCTGGAGGGGGGCAGCCTCGAGGTCCGGATCGTGCACACGCCGGGGGAGGCGTTCTCGGCGCCGGAAGACACCGGCCGCGACGTCCTGCACTCACTCCTGCTCTACTCACTGGCTCGGGTCGTGCAGTCCGAAACGCACGAAGGTCAGATCGTGACCCACGTCGCGAAGATCCCCAGATAGCCTTGGCAGCGCGCTAGCCTCGACCGATCACCCCGCCGCGCGACCCGCGGCCGATCCACAGCACCACCGCCGCCGCGGCCATCAGCACGACGACCTGCAGTGCGGTGGCCCACACGTCCACCTCGTGCCCCCACGTGCATCCGGACGCCCATGGGAACCAGCGGAAGGTTTGGAAGTACAGGACCGGGCCGGACGCGATCGGACACTTCTCTACCGGGACGGCGAACCGCCAGACGGCCAGGAGTGCCACGACCGCTGCCACCGTCTTGTCGAAGGACGTCCTCATGAGGCCACCTCGGCGCAGCGAATCTGATGTGATACGCTTCCGAGTTTACCCTCCGTTCACCGGCTTCCAAACTGTGGAGAGTAGTAGGTTGCGCTCGCCTGCCAATCGGTAGCTACGGTGCGGAGGCGATCGAGGTGACCTTCAGGTAGGGAGCGATCTGGGTCCAGAGGTCCGGCACTTCCTGACCCAACCGCCAGAATGCCACGCCGCCAAGGCCGTGCGCTTTCGCGATCTCCATCTTGCGGACCGCACTGCGGGGATTTTCGAAGTACACCGTGGACCCCCCAAGCGTGTAGAACGGGACCTGGGCGACGGCATCCCACTTCACGGCAATACCGGCGCGCTTCGCCCGATCGAGGGCCTCCCGCATCGAGATCCCCTCGGCCGCGCCCTTCGCCGGCCACGCGTAGCCGTAGAATGCGACCCCGAGGATGACCTTCGCGGGGTCGGCCTCCGCGGCGGCAAACTGCGCGACGGCATCGACCCACGGGGCGGACGCGATCGGTCCCGGCGCGCTGGTGCTCCAGTGCTCATCGTAGGCCATCACGATGATTGCGTCCGCGGCGCTGCCGAGGGCGGTGTAATCGAACGCGCCGTTCCAATCGTTGGTGAGGTCATCGGCCGTCTTCGCCGGCACGGCGAGGGTCATGACCTTGCCGCGGCCGTGCACCGCCCCGGCGAGCCGGACGACGAATCCCGTAAGGGCGCTGCGATCCTGCGGCGGGACGTTCTCGAAATCCAGGCTCATGCCGTCGTAGCCGAATTTGTCCAACAGTCCGAGGATATCCCGGATCGTGCGGTCCCGGGCCTGGCCGCTGGTCAGGACCCCGTGCACGGCTTCGCGGCTCCAGCCGCCGTTGATGTAGTTGGCCACGTGAAAGTGGACGGCGGAACCCTGCCGGCGTGCGGTCTGCATCAGCTGGGCGTTGTGCGTCCCGATGACGCCGCCCGATGGGCCGGAGAGGGTGAACTGCGTGGCGATGACCCAGGTCAGCCGGGATCCCTGCCCGCTGACGGTGACCAGCGAGTTGGGATCGTAGTCGACCCAGTAGCCGGCGGCGGAGAGCAAGGAGCCGGCGTGCAGCGCGGGAAGACATTGGCCCACGACGATCACGGCCGCCAGAAGCACACCTGCCCACACTCGCCGCACGCCGAGACTCCCGGAGGCAGGCACCTGCCGGCCGCCTGCCTCACCGATCGTTCGAATTCGCCGTTTCTATCGGGCTGCCAACAGCGGGGCTGACGGGTCGAGTGACCGTCAGATCGATCGGCAGCAGTGTCTCACGAGGGCGGATGGGAGCCAATCAGGGAAACCCTGAGGGACGGTCAGGAAATCCCTGGGGAGGTGTGGGCTACGACTCGGCGGAGATGAGGCCTTCGCGGATCGCGAATCGCACGAGGCCGGGGACGTCGCGGATGTTCAGGCGGTCCATCAGTTGCGCGCGATGGGTTTCGACGGTCTTGGCGCTGATCTCGAGCAGACGGGCAATCTCCTGCGTCGTGCGGCCTTCGCTGATGAGCTGCAGGATCTCGCGCTGCCGCGGGCTGAGCTGATCGAGCGCGCCGAGGCCGCCCGTCCGGCGCCGGTACCCGGCGACGACGTGGCGGGAGACGGGAGGGCTGAGGTACGTTTCGCCGCGCACGACGGAATTGATGGCCAGGTCGAGCTCCTCTGTCCCGGCGTCCTTGATCAGGTAGCCGCTGGCCCCGACATCCAGGGCCCGCATCACGTACTCTTCGTTGACGTGCATCGACAAGATGATGACCTTCACGGTGGGGTGGTCCTTCACCACCCGCCGCGTCGCCTCGAGCCCGTTCATGACCGGCATCGCAATATCCATCAGCACGAGGTCGGGGCGGGTGGCCCCGATCAGCTCGAGGGCTTCACGGCCGTCGGCGGCTTCGCCGACGACCTCAACACCGCGGACGCGTTCCAGCAGCGTGCGCAGGCCGGCCCGCACGAGGCTGTGATCCTCGACCAGCACGACGCGCACGCCGGTCATCGGCGGTCCCCTGCCCCGGCGTCGACCGGCCGCGCCGCCGTGAGGGGAAACCTCAGACGGACGTGGGTCCCCTGCCGCGGGGTTGAGGTGATGGCCATTTCCCCACCCACCAGCTGGACGCGTTCCTCCATCGTCAGCAGGCCGAGGCTGTCGCCGTCCGCCGCGCGCCGGCGTGCTGCGGGGACATCGAATCCAATCCCGTCGTCGCGGACCGTGAGTTCTGCCGTCTCGCCCGCCACCATCAAGGACACGTCGATGCTGCGGGCGCGAGCGTGTCGGACGACGTTCGTGATCGCCTCCTGCGCGGCGCGGAAGCAAGCCGTCTCGACGGCCGCGGGGAGCCTGGCCTCGGGCGGGTCGGCGCGAAAGGATACCGTCAGTCCCGCCCGCTGCCCCACGCGGTCGAGATGCCAGCGCAGCGCAGCCGCCAGGCCCAAGTCGTCGAGGAGGGATGGCCGCAGGTCGCCCGACAAGGTCCGCACGCGCTGCAGCGCCTGCTCCGCGACCTGCATCGCTTCCCGGAGGCCGCCGCGCATTGAGGCGCTGTCGGCCTGCTCGTGGAGGAGCTGCAGCTCGATCTTCAGTGCGGTCAGGATCTGCCCGACGTCATCGTGCAGTTCGCCGGCGATGCGGCGCCGCTCCACTTCCTGGGCCTGGACCAGCCGATGCGAGAGGTGCTGGAGCTGATCGGAGTAGTTGCGCAGCACCTGCTCGGTCTTGCGGCGCTCGCTGATATCCTGCGTGACATCGGCATAGCCGCGGAGCCGTCCGCCGCTGGTGCGCAAGGCCGTGACGACGACGCTGGCCCAGAACGTGGACCCATCGCGGCGCCGCCGCCAGCCCTCTTCGACAAAACTTCCGTTCACGGCCGCCATGGCCAGGATGTGATCCGGCTGCCCGCGCTCCAGGTCCTGCGACGTGAAGAACCTTGAGAAGTGATGACCGACGATCTCATCCGCCCGGTACTGCATGATGCGCTGAGCCCCGGCATTCCAGCTGGTGACCCGTCCGGCGGGATCGAGCATCATGATCGCGTGGTCCCGCAGGCTGTCGACCAGCAGGCGGAACTGCTCGTTGCTGCGCTCCAGCGTCCAGCCGGCCTGGCGGATGGACGCGTCGCGGGCGCGCAACTGGGCAAGGATCCGCTGGCGGCGAGGATCGGCACCCATAGGCATCTCCAGGAGCCCTTTTACCCAGTAGACTGAGGAACCAGGACCATGCGCATCGCGGTGATCGGGGTCGGCGGCGTCGGCGGCTACTTTGGCGCGCTCCTGCACCGTGCCGGCAGCGAGGTGGTGTTTGTGGCGCGCGGGGGGCATCTCGCCGCCCTGCGCACCCGGGGACTGCGGATCGAGTCGGCCGTCCACGAGCCGTTCGTCGTCCCCGCGGAGGTCGCCGAATCGACCGACCAGGTCGGCCCGGTGGACCTCGTGCTGTTTACAGTCAAAGCGTACGATACCGCGCCGGCAGCCCGGCTGCTGCCTCCCCTGGTTGGCGATGACACGGCGGTGCTGACGCTCCAAAACGGGGTCGACAATATCGACGTCCTCGCGGAGACGGTGGGACGCGAGCACGTGCTCGGCGGGGCGGCGTACATCTTCTCGTCGATCGTCGCTCCCGGAGTGATCAAGCAGACCGGCGGTCCGCGGCGGGTGGTCTTCGGCGAGCTCGATGGCCGCCGGACCCCGCGCGCGGAGGCGATCCTTGCCGCCTTCCGCGAGACGGGGGCGCCGGTGGATCTGATCGACAACATCCTGGTCGAGATGTGGCAGAAGTACATCTTCATCACGGCTCAAGGCGGGATGACGGCGCTGACGCGGCTGCCGATCGGACAGCTCCGTGAGAGTCCGGACACCTTCGACATGTACCTCGATGCGGCCGAGGAAGTCGCCGCGGTGGGTCGTGCCGCCGGTGTGCCGGTTCCTGATGGACAGCGCGAGCGGGTGCGCACCTTCGCGCAGTCCCTGGAACCGGGCAGCCGTTCCTCCCTCTATCATGACCTGACAACCGGCCGCCGCATGGAACTTGACGCGCTGCCCGGAAACGTCGTGCGGCTTGGACAGCAGTACGGCGTTCCGACGCCGGTGTGCCGGGCGATCTTCGCGGCGCTGAGACCCTACGACTTGGTCGCCACCAAGACCGCCCCCGGCGCGTCAATCGAAAAGGCCTGGCCGTCCAGCCCGCCGTAGACGGCATCGACCCGCAGGCCCGCCTGCTCAAACAACCGGAGGAGCTCAACAATGGTGTACGCGCGGATCGAGTGCTTCCACGAGTCGCGCCGCCCGTCTTCGAAGAAGACGTAGTTCGTCCAGTTCAGCCGGCCGCGCCGGTGGTCGAACTCCCACTCTTCGACCTCGAAGACCTCGCCGGTCCGTTCCACCAGCCAGCGCTCGAAGCCCCGGATCTCATGCTCGCGGTTCCAGAAGTCCATCAGAAACCGTCCGCCCGGACGCAGCGCACGCGCCACGCCCCGCAGCAGGGCGAGATGCTCCTCGTCGGTATCGAAGTACCCGAACGACAGGAACATATTGATGGCGGCGTCAAATTCGACGTCGAACGTCATGGTCCGCGAGTCCCCCCGGCGCCAGTCCACGTCGACGGCCGCGGCGGCGGCCCGCTCGCGCGCGTGGGCCAGCTGGACGCTGGAGAGATCGAGACCGGTGACCGCAAATCCGCGGCGGGCGAGTTCCACGCTGTGACGGCCGTACCCGCAGGCGACGTCGAGGATCCGCGCCGGAGGCGTCAGGTCCAGCAGCCGGATGAGCTGGGCAACCTGAGTCTTCGCAAGTTCAGTGTCCTGCTTCTCGTAGAGCTCGAAGTAGAGCGGCGTATCGAAGATCCGCTGCCACCACTCCATCAGGTCACAAAGCTTGGTCGGTCGCGCAAGACCGGCGGTTCTGTTTTCATGAAGGTGCCATCCGCGATCGACTCCACGAGCGAGGCCTCATCGAACCATGACTGCGGCGGCGTGTGGCCCCAGAACGTGGCACGGCGTGGGTCGTTGATCGTCCAGCGGATCGGTTTCCAGTCAGGATCGGCGATCAAGTAATCGCTGGCGTACAGTTCGATGCGGTTGAGGTCGGGGTCGCGCAGGTACACGAACAGCGCGTTGGACAGGCCGTGCCGGCCGGGGCCGCGCTCGATGGACTCCTGATGCCCTGCGGCGGCGAGGATGTCGCAGGCGCGCAGGACGGCCAGGGCGTCGGGGACCCAGAACCCGGCATGGTGCACCCGCGGCCCGATCCCGGTCATCAGCGCGATGTCGTGCACGTTTTGCTTGCGGTGCAGCCACGCCGCCCACAGCCGCGGCGGCTGATCGTCGGTCTCCGTGTACTCAGAGCACCAGAACCCCCACTCCCGTACGTACCAATCGTTGACTGCCTGCACGTCGGGGACCTGACAGTTCACGTGGTCGATGCGCATGACGTGCGGGCCGCGGTACAGGTCGAACCGCTGCAGGCGCCGCTCCACCTGGTCCATCTCGTGGTAGAACTCCACCGGCAGCCCGCCGGGATCCTGGATGCGCACGGCGCGACCCTGCCCGCGCTCGGCCCCCTGCTCCAGCCAGCGCACCGGGCGGCCCGCGGTGACGGCCTGCCGGGCGAGGCGTTCCAGATCGTCAGGCGACGCGACCCGGAACGCAAAGTGCGACACGCCGGCGGCGGACGCTTTGCGCAGGACGAACCCGTGGTGCTCGCGCTCCTCCAGCCCCCGCAGATAGACCCGATCGGCATCGCGTTCAGTTTCGACGAACCCCAGCAGGTCGACATAGAAATCGCGGGCGCGGGCGAGATCCGTCACCCGGTACTCCACGTGGCCGAGGCGCAGGATCCCGGTCTCGGTCATCCCGGCTCGTCGGGCGGGGGCTCGTCAGGCGCAGGCCACGACTCATAGAAGATCTGCACATCCCGGTGGCTCCACGCCTCCGGAGCGGGCGCGCCTTCTAGCTCGGACAACCGCCGGTACTTCCCGCTGAAAAACAACAGCGGCCCGCCCGCCGGATCGCCTTCGAAGAGAGCGACCACCCGCCCGAAGACAACCCGGTGGTCACCGGCCTCGACCGCGTGGTCGACGGTGCATCCCACCGATGCCAGCGATCCTACCAGGCGCGGCCCGCCCTCCCACCGCTCGAACCGGAACTCCGGGGGCGCCTGAGGCGCCCAGACATTGGCGAAGTAGCGCGACAGCGGCTCCTGGTCGGTGGACAGGAAGTTGACCGAGAATCCCCCCGCCCTCTCGATGAACCGGTCCATCCGGGCGCGGGTGGCGATGCAGACGAGCACCAGCAGCGGATCCAGCGACACCGACGTAAATGCGTTGGCGGTCATCCCATGAATCTCATCGCCTTGCTGTGCGGCAACGACCGTCACGCCGGTGGCAAACGTCCCCATCACGCGGCGGAACGCCGATGGATCCACCGCGGGGCCGGCGGGACTCACGGGGCGGATGTCCTGACGGGGAAGGCCGCAGGCTCCTCGCGCCTGAGGAACTCCCGCACCCGCTCGATCAGCGCCGCGCGGTCGTACGACGCGAACGTGGCCATCTGCATGCGGACCGGATCGCCGAAGAAGAACCGTTCATAGAGCACCTGACGTGATCCAAACGAGGACAGCGCGGCGTCCCAGGCCAGGCGGAAGAGTTTGATGCGGTCCACCGCGTCGGCCCGCGCGGCCTGGTAGTACTTTGCGATGTCCGGGCCCAGCGGCCCCGCCACGTCGGCCTCAGTCGGCCGGCCCATCAGCCCGCTGGCCCCCAGCAGCTGCAGGTTCTCCACCATCTTCGGATACATCCAGGTGAACAGG
The DNA here is from genome assembly GCA_044869795.1 of bacterium. Classification (GTDB taxonomy): domain Bacteria; phylum Sysuimicrobiota; class Sysuimicrobiia; order Sysuimicrobiales; family Kaftiobacteriaceae; genus DASXUC01. Next base: position 8,016 of record JBIOXT010000159.1, read on the forward strand.
TTGCGCGCCGCATCCAGCGGCGGCCACGCCGGGGTCATCACCCCCCAGCGGTCCACGGCGGCGTCGGCTTCGCTGGCCCGCGCGAACGCCTTCATCGACTCCAGGAAGTAGATCATCTCCGCAATTTTGCCCTGCACGTGCTGAAACTGCTCGATCGCGATGGTGTCGACGATGAGCGACGCGATCCCCAGCACGAACTCGGTCTTGGCGATGTTCTTGGTCACGACCTGGTGCGCCATATGCGCCACGGCGCCGGTGGCGGAAAATGCCTTGTTGCACCGCTCGACGTCGCGCAGCAGGAAGATGCGCTCCCACGGCACCAGCACGTCGTCGAAGATGACGACGGCGTCCATCTCCTCAAACCGCGAGCTCAGCGGGTAGTCAAACGTCGAGCCGCCCGGGTCGAAGGTTTCCCGGCAGACGAACTTCAGCCCCCGCAGCCCGCAGGGGATCGCGCAGGCATACGCGTAGGGCTGATCCTCCTCTTTCCCGCGTAGCAGCGTTGACGGAAAGACCATGATCTCGTCGGCGATCGGCAGCGTCGCCAGCATCCGCGCGCCGCGGAGGACGATCCCGGCATCGGTCTCGCGGACGATCCCGGCCGCGAGGTAGGGATCCGCCTGCGCGGAGGGACCGGCGGCACGGTTGGCCTGCGGGTTGATCAGCGTGTGCGTCAGACAGAGGTCGGCTTCACGCACGTGCTCGTAGTACGCGCGGATATTGCCGGCGAAGCGCGGATCGTTTTCCCCGCAGTAGTCGGCGGCGGCCGCGAACGCCGTCACCGCGCGGTTGAGGTAGTCCGGGGACCGCCCCATCATGCCCCCGGAGTAATCCGCCCAGGTCTTCATCATGCGCCGGACGCGGACCAGGTCGTCGCGCGTCCGTGGCGCCAGGAACGACAGCCCCACGCGGCTGCCGCTGCTTGGGGAGACGTACGTCATCTCCTCCACGCGCCCGGAGTCGTGTTGAAGATCGTACAGCGCGGCGACACTGTGCACGATGTTGCGAAAGGCGGGGTGGGCCGCGACGTCGGCGACCCGTTCGCCGCCGATCCACACCTCGCGCGGCTGGCTGCGCAGACCGTCGATGAATTGCTGACCGGTCCTAGCTGGCATCGTCTTAACCCCACTACGTCTGCTTGCGTCTTATTGCGTCTAATCGCGTCCTGTTGCGTCCAATAGCAGTAGACGCAAGAAGACTCAACGAGACTCAACAGGACGCAATGGGACGTTCTCAGTCGGTAGCAGGCCGTACTGCCGCATCACCTCGCTCAGCCGCGCGGTGTGGGCCTCGGACATCGGCACCAGCGGGAGGCGGACCTCGGGGACGATCTTGCCCATCAGGCCCAGCGCCGTCTTCACGGGGACGGGATTGGTCTCGATGAACAGGACCTCGTTCATCGGCAGCAGCGCGTAGTGCAGCTCGCGCGCCTCAGCCCACTTCCCCGCCGCGGACAGGTCATAGAGCCTGGCCACCTCGCCGGGCAGGACGTTGCCGGTGGCGCTGACGTGGCCGGCGCCGCCGATCGCCAGCATCGGGAAGCACAGCATCTCGATCCCGGAAAACACGAGGAACGACCGGCCGCACAGGTGCAGCACACGGTTGGTATGCTCGAAGTCCTTGTTGGCCTCTTTCACACCGATGATGTTGCGGCAGTCACGGGCCAGCCGCGCAATCGTCTCCGGCTCGAGGTTCGCCGCGGCGCGGCCGGGGATGTTGTACAGGATGATCGGGATGTCGACCGTGTCGGCGATGGTCCGGAAGTGGCGGTACAGTCCCTCCTGCGTCGGCCGGATGTAGTACGGCACGACGATCAGCGCGGCGTCGGCCCCGGCCCGCAGGGCGAAGCGGGTCAGAGCCAGCGTCTCATCGTGGTTGCCGGTGCCGGTGGCGGCGATCACCGGCACGCGCCGCTGCGCCGTCCGCACCGCGAGGTCGATCAGGCCTTCGCGTTCCTCCGCGGTCAGGGCGCTGGGCTCGCCGGTCGTCCCCGCGATCACCAGCCCGTGGCTTCCGCTGTCGATCTGCCATCGGATCAAGTCGGCGAAGCGGCGGTCGTCGATGCGGCCTCCCTCCAAGGGCGTGACGAGGGGGACCAGGGATCCTCGCATGCCCTTACGCTCCACGGGGCGTGGCCTGCCGCGCCTGCAGTTCACGGATCCGCGCCGCCAGCCGCGTCCGAAGGACGAGGAGCTGGACCTGGGTCCCCTCTCCGATCTTCTCGTGCTCGTTGTAAGCGTCGACCGCGCAGATGATCCGCCGGCCGTCGATCCGCAGCAGGCGGGCCCGGACCGTGACCTGCTCCCCGACCGCGGTTGCGGCCAGGTGGGTGACGCTCACGCTGTGGCCCACCGCGTCTTCCTCAGGCAGGAGGAAGGGCAGGATGATCTTCCGGCAGGCCAGTTCCATGTGGCGCACCATCGACCATGTCGCGTAGAGCGGGTGCACCGCGCCCAACTCCTCGAACGTCGCCAGCATGTCGGGCGTCACGACGACCACGACGGACGCTTCCGCGCCGGGCTGCAGTCCTGCTCTCACGGTTACTGCGTTCTCGCGCCGGCTGAAGGGTCCCTCCCGCATCGCAGTGAATCACCAACCGATTCGCCGCACCGCGCATGTCCATCGAGCAGCAGATCGCCCAATTCGTCGCCAGCGGCATTGTCAGCGGAACGATCTACGCGCTGTTGGGCCTCGGCCTGGTCGCGATCTCCAGCGTGACCCGCGTGATCAACGTCGCGCAGGGCGAGTTCGCCGCCTTCGGCGCGCTGCTCGCGGCCTCGCTGGTCATGCGCGGGGTCTCGCTGTGGATCGCGCTGCCCGCCGCTGTCGTCGCGGCTGCCGCCCTGGGCGGCGCGATGTACCGCGTCGCCATCTACCCGGCCCGCCGCGCTACCGCGCTCACGCTCCTGATCATCACGATCGCGATGCATCTCGCCCTCAAGGGGACCCTGCTCCTGATATGGGGAACCGCTCCGTATGGCCTTCCGGCCTTTTCGCCGGGACCTCCGGTGCGGATCGTCACTGCCGTCGTCAGCCGCCAGAGTCTCTGGGTGCTGGCCGTCACCCTCGTCGCCCTCGCCGCCCTGTATCTCTTCTTCACCAAGACCATCCGCGGGAAATCACTGCGGGCCTGCGCCGTCAACCCCATGGCGGCGCGCCTGGTCGGGATCCGCGTCCACCGCATGGGCCTGCTCGCCTGGACCCTCGCCGGCGGCCTGGGCGGACTGGCCGGGGTGCTGATCACCCCCCTGACGCTGGCGACCTACGACATGGGGCTGATCCTCGGTCTGAAGGGATTCGTCGGTGCGGTGGTCGTGGGGCTGGTGAGTTACCCGTGGACTGTGGCGGCGTGCGTCGTGTTTGGCGTCGTGGAATCCCTGGGCGCGGGACTGATCTCGTCGAATTATCGCGACGCCATTGCGTTTGGGGTGCTGATCGCGGTGTTGTTGTGGCGCGCCCTGGCCGGACTGCGGATCGGTGTGCTCGCCAGCGAAGAGGCGGTCCAGGAATGAAGCAGCTCCTGGCGTTTGTGGCGCTGCTGGTGATCCTCCCCTGGCTGATCGCCGGCCGGCTGAGCCTCAGCATTTTTCTGTTCATCGGACTGTACAGCCTGATCGTGATCGGCCTGACCCTGCTGGGAGGCCACGCCGGACAGATCTCGCTGGGACAGGCGGCCTTCTATGGCATCGGCGCGTACATCTCGGCGATCTTCGCGCTGCGCGTACTCGACGTCGCCTCCTGGGCGGTGTGGGCCGGTCCTGTCCTGGGGACGGTGGGTGCCGCGCTCGTCGCGTACGTCGTGGGCACGCCGATCTTGATCCTCCGCGGTCACTACCTGGTGCTGGGGACGCTCGGCCTCAACATCGTCGTCGACGTCGTGATCCGCAACCTCGGCACCCTCACCGGAGGTGCGACGGGCCTGACCGGCATCCCCCCCTTGACCATCGCCGGGATGACCCTGGCGGGGGACCGTGTGTACTACTTTCTCATCTGGGGGTGCGTGCTGGCGGCGTTGTGGCTGGGACGCAACCTGGTTGATTCGCGGATCGGCCGCGCGCTGGCGGCCATCCGGTCCAGCGAGGTTGCCGCCGCGTCGCTGGGCATCAACCCGGCGCACTTCAAAGGACGGGTCTTTGCCTTCAGCGCCGCCCTCGCCGGGCTGGCCGGGGCCCTGTACGTGCATTATCTGAGTTTTGTCAGCCCGTCGCCGTTCGCGTTCAATTTCTCGATCGACCTGCTGGTGATGAGCGTGCTGGGCGGCATCGCGTTCCTTCCCGGCGCAGTGTTGGGGGTCGCGCTGCTCACCGTCCTTCGAGAAATTCTGCGCACGGTGATGCCCCGCGCCTTAGGCAGCGGCGGGTCAGCCGAATACGAGATCGTCCTCTTTGGACTGGCGCTGGCGGTGGTGGTGATCCTGTGGCCCGGCGGTGTGTGGCCGTGGGCGGCGCGTCTGCTGCGGCTACCCGTCGATGTCCGCACCCGGCCGCTCGTGATCACACGGACAGTGGACCTGTCCGGTGCGAGGGCCGCCGCCGCCGCCGCGGCCGGGGAGTCGCTGCTTGCGGTGGAGGAGTTGCAGAAACGGTTCGGCGGACTGCTCGCGGTCGACGGCATGAGCTTCAGTGTACGGCGGGGGGAAATCTACGCCATCATCGGCCCCAACGGCGCGGGGAAGACGACCGCGTTCAACCTGATCTGCGGGCTGCTGGCTCCGACGCGCGGGACGGTTCGACTGAACGGCATCTCTCTCACCCGCCGGCGCCCTTACGAGGTCGCGGCCCTCGGCGTCGCCCGCACGTTCCAGACCCCGATCATCTTCCCGGCGCTGACGGTGTTGGAGAACGTGATGGTGGGCCTGCATGTGCACCTCCGCACCGGCTTCTTCTCCGCCATGCTCGGACTCGGCCGGCGCGAAGATGCCGACGCTGCCGCCAGCGCGTTGGGGTACCTGGAGCTCGTCGGGATCGCCCACCGCGCCGACGAGCCCGCCGGGAGCCTGCCGTTCGGGGCACTGAGACAGGTCGAGATCGCGCGCGCCCTGGCGACGAGACCGAAGATCATTCTCTTCGACGAACCCGCTTCCGGGCTCACCGCGGTCGAACGGCGTGCATTGGTCCAGCTGATCCGCGCGATCCGCGACGCGGGGATCACCGTCTTGCTGGTGGAGCACGATGTGGCGCTGGTGATGGATGTCGCCGACCGGGTGATGGTGCTCAACTACGGCGAACGGATCGCCGAAGGCACACCCGCCCGCGTCCGCGCCGACCCGCGTGTCGTCGCCGCGTATCTAGGAGAAGAGGCATCGTGAAGGAGTCAGGCCCCGGGCCCGATGCCCCCCTGCTCGTCGTCGACCATCTCAGCGCGGGGTATGGTCCTGTCCGGGCCGTTTCTGACGTGACGCTCACGGTGGGCGAGCGCGAGGCCGTGGCCGTGATCGGCCCCAACGGCGCGGGGAAGACATCGCTGCTGCTGGCCATCATAGGGCTGCTCCCGGCGCGCGGAACAATCCGCTTCCGCGGAAGTGTACTCACCGGACGCCCCGAGGAGACGGTGAGACGTGGGCTGAGCCTGGTGCCGGAACGGAGGCAGCTCTTCGGATCGCTGAGCGTTCACGACAACCTGCTCCTGGGCGCCTACCACCGGTTCGGCCGAGCGGCCCGCGGCGCGATTGAGCGTGATGCGGACCGCGTCTACGAGCTGTTCCCTGTGCTCAGGTCCCGGCGCAACGATCGCGCGATGGAGTTGTCCGGCGGCATGCAGCAGATGGCGGCACTGGGACGCGGACTGATGGCGCGCCCGCGGCTGCTGCTGATGGACGAACCGCTCCTCGGCCTGGCACCGTTGGTGATCGGCGAGATCCTGCGGGCGCTCCATGCGCTGAGAGACGAGGGGCAGAGCCTCTTGATCGTGGAGCAGAATGCCAAAGCGGCGCTCGGCATCGCCACCCGTGTCTATGTGATGGAAAGCGGCCGCATCGCCCTGCACGGCCCGGCCGCACAGATTGCCGCGGATCCCTCAATCAAGGCGGCGTACCTGGGTGGCCACGTCCGGTCCGCTGAAGGGTGACGCCGGGCGCGAGTTGAAGGGTGGAAGTGAAAGGGGTGAGGCATATGACACGCAGAGTGTGGCTCGTCGTCAGTCTCATCCTCCTGCTCGCCCTTCCCACCGCGGCGCAGCAGTCTGTCGTCAAGGTCGGCTTCGTCGTCGATATCACCGGCGGGGCGTCGTCGCTGGGTGTGCCGGAGCGGAATACCGTCCAGCTGTACGCGGACGAGCTCGGCACGGCGACCGGTCCGGGCGGCGCGGTCCGCATCCAGTACCTCATCGGCGACGGCGAGAGCGACCCGACCAAGGCCGTCATCGCCGTGAAGCGGCTAATCGATGAGGAGCACGTCATCGCCGTCGTCTGCTGCACGACCAGCCCGGGAAGCCTGGCGGTGATCGACACCGTCCAGGCGGCGCGGGTCCCCACCATCTCGCTCGCCGCGGCGGTGCAGATCATCGAACCGGTCGAGCGGAGGCGGTGGATCTTCAAGACCCCGCAGACCGACCGGCTGATGATCGACGTGCTGACCGACCACATGAACCGCACCGGCATCAGGCGTGTCGCGTTCCTCGGGTTTGACGACGCGTTCGGCCAGGGCGGCCTCACCGAGCTCGAGAACATCGCCCCCAAGAAGAGTATCGAGATCGTGGCAAAGGAATCGTTCGCGCGCAACGCGACCGACGTCAGCACCCAGGTCACGCGGGCGATGGGGCGCGGCCCTCAGGCGTTCCTGATTTGGGCGATCCCGCCTGGTGCCGTTGTGGCCAACCGCAACATCCGCGACCTCGGCATCACGATCCCGGTTTACCAGAGCCACGGCGTCGCCAACCAGGATTTCCTGCGCCTGGGCGGGGCCAGCGTTGAAGGCACAGTCCTGCCCGCCGGCAAGTTGCTCGTGGCCGAACTGCTGCCGGCGACCGATCCGCAGAAATCCACGCTCCTGAGCTACCTCGAGCGGTACGAAGGCCGCTTCGGCCGGGGCTCCCGCAACACGTTCGGGGGCCATGCCCTGGATGCGATGCTCATCGTGCGTCCGGCGATCGAGCGCACGTTGAAGCAGGGCCTGCGGCCTGACAACATCGGCGGGTTCCGCGCAGTGCTGCGCGAGCAGATCGAGCGGGGTACGAAGGAACTCGTGGGGATCACCGGCGTCTTCACCTTCAGCGCGACGGATCACCTCGGCCTGGACCGCCGCGCGGCCGTGATGATCGTCATCCGGAACAACAACTGGGCACCGGCGCCCTAACCAGCGAACATGCGCACACAAAGCAGCGCGGGTAGTACGTTCGCCTGTTCGCTTGTTCGCCGTTCGCTTCTGCTTCAGGCTTTGCGCTGATCAATCACTCTCTTGAGCTTGCCGCCCTCCGAGCGCGGCAGCGTGCCCGGCGGGACGACTGTCACGCGCGCGTGCAGCGCCAGCACCCCGAGCAGCTTCTCCTGACAGCGGCCGGCCAGCTCGGCCACGGCCGGCCCACCGTTGGCGAAGGCCCCGCCCAGCTCCTTTGAGAAGCGGTCGGCCACTTCGACCTTTACCTCAAGCTCATCGAGGGTGCGCTCGCGGCTGACGACAAGCTGGTAATGTCCGGACAGCTCCGGGGTGGCGACGAGCGCTGACTCGACCTGCGATGGATAGACGTTGATGCCGCGGATGACGAGCATGTCGTCGGTGCGCCCGATCACGCGGGACATCCGCACCGATGTCCTCCCGCACCGGCACGGCGTCAGATCAACCGACGCGACATCTCCGGTGCGGTAGCGGATGACCGGCAGCGCTTCTTTCGTCAACGTCGTGAACACCAGCTCGCCGGGTTCTCCGACCGGCAGCGGCTCGCCCGTGCTGGGGTCGACGACCTCGACGAAGAAGTGATCCTCGAAGACGTGCGCGCCGTTCTGTTCTTCCACGCACTCGTTGCTGACGCCGGGCCCAATGACCTCACTGAGCCCGTAGATATTCACCGCGGTGATGCCCAGCTTCGCTTCGATTTCGTCCCGCATCGCCACCGTCCACGGCTCCGCCCCCAGCACGCCGTGCCGCAGGGGCAGCTGGCCCGGGCCGATGCCGCGGGCCGCCAGCGCCTCGGCCAGGGTCAGCGCGTACGATGGCGTGCAGGCGATGATCGTGGTCCCGAAATCCTGCAGGAGCAGGATCTGCCGCTCCGTGTTGCCGCCTGACACGGGCACCACCGTCAGCCCCATCAGTTCACCGCCGTAGTGCATGCCGAGTCCACCGGTGAACAGCCCATAGCCATAGGCATTCTGGAACACGTCTCCCGGGCGGGCGCCGCTGGCGGCCAGACAGCGCGCGCAGACTTCCGCCCAGATGCGGATGTCGTTGGCGGTGTACGCGACGACGGTGGGCTTGCCGGTTGTGCCGGATGAGGCATGGATCCGCGCAACGTCTGAACGCGCCACGGCCAGCAATCCAAACGGATAGTTCTCACGAAAATCAGCCTTGCGCGTGAACGGGAGCCGGACGAGGTCGGCGAGCCGGCGGATCTGGTCGGGCGTGACGCCGGCCTCGTCGAAGGCCCGCCGGAAGAACGGCACCCGCTCGTAGATGCGGCGGACCTGCTGCTTGAGCAGGCGCAACTGCAACTCCGCCAGCTTCGCGCGGGGCATCGTTTCGATCTCGGGGTTCCAGATCATCGGCGTCCCACGGAGAGATAGTTCTCCGACCCCTGCCCTGCCGCCCCTCCCTGGCGCTGCCCTGAACCCGAGCTGGCGCGAGTGGTCGGGGGAGGAGAAATCGCTGCCGGCGCGCGAAGGATGGCCACCGGGAGCGACCGATCATGGTCACCTTCATCTTCACCGACGTCGAGGGGTCGACGGACCTGCTTCGACGCCTCGGCGACCACGAGTACGCCGCGCTGCTGTCGCTGCATCACCGCCTGCTGCGCGAGGTGTTCGGCACGTACCACGGCCGGGAAATCGACACCCAGGGCGACGCGTTCTTCGTCGCCTTCACCGAGGCGGCGGACGCGGCGGCCGCAGCCGTGGCGATCCAACGATCGGTGCTGGCGCAGCAGTGGCCCGACGGCGCGGCGGTCCGGCTCCGCATCGGCCTCCACACCGGCGATCCGGTCCGCACCGGGACCGGTTACGTGGGACTGGATGTGCACCGCGCGTCGCGCATCTGCGCGGCCGGGTATGGAGGGCAGATCCTGGTCTCGCAGACGACCCGCGCGGCGATCGAAGACCGGCTGCCCTCGGGCGTCACCCTGCGGACGGTCGGCCGTTACCGGCTGAAAGACCTGCAGGAACCGGAACTGCTGTCCCAACTGCTGCATGCCGACCTGCCCGTCAGTTTCCCCCCGCCGCGCTCGCTGGATGCGATTCCCAACAACCTGCCGGTCCAGTTGACGAGCTTCATCGGGCGCGATCACGAGATCATGGAGCTCCGGCGCCTGCTGTCGACGACCAGGCTCCTGACGCTGACCGGTCCCGGCGGATGCGGCAAGACGCGGCTGGGCCTCCAGCTCGCAGCGGAAGTCCTCGATGAATTCCCCGATGGGGTCTGGCTCGTCGAGCTCGCCGCGTTGACCAATCCCACCCTCGTCCCCCAGGCCGTGGCGAGCGTGCTGGGGGTGCGGGAAGAGCCCGCGCAGCCCCTGGTCGCGACACTGACCGAGTGGGTCCGCCCGCGCCACCTGCTGGTCATCCTGGATGACTGTGAGCACCTGGTCAATGCCACCGCCTTCCTGGCGGAGACACTGCTGCTGGCCGGCCCCGGGCTGAGCATTGCGGCGACCAGCCGCGAGCCGTTGGGCATCATGGGAGAGCTCACCTATCGGGTCCCGTCGATGATGGTACCCGCTGCGCCGGGCCCCCTGTCCATCGGCGCCTTGTCCGCCGTGGAAGCCACGCGCTTGTTCATTGAGCGGGCGGCCTTCACCCGACCGGACCTCGAGCTCGGCGATGCCGATGCGCCGCCGATCGCTCAGATCTGCGCCGCGCTGGACGGGATTCCCCTGGCGATCGAGATGGCGGCGGCGCGCGTGAAGACGCTGACGGTGGCGCAGATTGCCCAGCGCATCAACGACCGCTTCGGCCTCCTCACCGGCGGCAGCCGCACCGCGCTCCCGCGCCACCAGACGCTGCAGGCCGTCCTGGACTGGAGCTATGAGTTGCTCGCCCCCGCCGAGCGGACCGCGCTGCGGGCGCTGAGCGTCTTCCCCGCGGGGTTCAGTCTCGCCGCCGCGGAGGAGGTTTGCACGGGACCGCCCATCCAGAGTGCCGACGTCCTGCAGCTGGTCAGTCAGCTGGCCGACAAGTCGATGCTGGTCGCGGAGCGCCAGGGCGCGGAACTGCGCTATCACCTGCTGGGCACCATCCGTCAGTATGGGCTGGAACGGCTGGTGCAGTCGCAGGAAGCCCCGGCCGTGCGCCGGCGGCAGCTCGGCTGGTGTATCAAGTTCGTTGCCCAGGTCGATCCCGCCAACCGACCCGAGCAGGCATGGATCGGCGAGCTGGAGGCGGAGCACGACACGATGCGCGCCGGGCTGGCCTGGGGATTGGAGAGCGGCGACGTCCCCGCGGTGCTCCGTCTCGCCGGCGCGCTGGCGCAGTTCTGGCTCGTGCGCGGCTACTGGACCGAGGGGCGGCGCTGGCTGGAAGCGGCGCTGACGGCCGGGATCAACGTCGACCCCGACATCCAGGCGCGCGGGCTGCTGGGGCTCGCCCGCATCGCCGAGTATCAGGGCGACTACGACGACGCGCGGATGTTCAGCGAGGCGGGGCTCGCGCTGCAGCAGCACCTGGGAGACGGCAAGGAAGTCGCCGGGGCGCTGCGCACGCTCGGCAACATCGCCTACGGCCGCGGGGACTACAGCGCGGCTGAGCAGCTCTATGAAGAGAGCCTGTCGTACGGCTACGCCGCGCGGGACGATCGCACGATTGCCGCGACGCTGATCAATCTGGCGATCGTCGCCGACCACCGCGCGGACTATGACCGCGCCACCGCGTTGGGGCGGCAGAGTCTCGAGATCTTCACCTCGGTCGACGATCGGCGCGGCATGGCCTTTACCCTGTACGTGCTGGGCCTGCTGGCCAGCGATCAGGGAGAGTACGACGCCGCGGAGCCCTTGTTCGAGCAGAGCTTGTCACTGCGGCGCGCCCTTGGCGACCGGCGTGGGATCAGCGGATCGCTGCACAGTCTGGGTCAGGTCGCCCACTCCCGCGGCGATTACGCGCGGGCCCGCGGTCTCTACGAGGAAAGCCTGGCGCTGCGCAGGGACCTGGGCGACAAGCAGGGGGTCAGTACGGCCCTGGGCAGCCTGGCGATGGTGGCGCACGACGAGGGCGACGCGGAGAGCGCACAGCGCCAGTGGCGGGAGAGCCTGGCGATCCGGCAGTCGATCGGCGACCGGAGCGGCATCGCGGAGTGTCTGGAACGCCTGGCCGTGTTCCGTCCGGCCCCCACCGATGCGGTACGACTGCTCGCCGCCGCCCGCGCGCTGCGGGAGCTGATCCAGGCGCCGGGCTCGGTCCGCCAGCAGCAGCACGCAGCCGGCGACCTGGAACGCCTGCGCCAGCAGATGGATGAGAACGCTTTCAGCGGCGCCTGGGCCGACGGGCGGTCGATGCCGCTGGCCCAGGCGATCGCCCTGGCGCTGGGCTAGCCGCCCCCTTCGAAGAATTCGTAGGCTTCGATGTGCGAGAAGTTTTCCTCGAGGTAGTCCAGCACGCGGCGGAGTGCCGGTCGATCCGCCGCCTGCAGCTCCGCAAACGCATGGAACTTGCGGGCCCGCTTCGGTGCAACGATCCGCCTGATCCGCTGGACGCGGATGACCGATGCGCCTCCCGGCCATCCCTTCGCCAGTTCCACGCGCCGCAGCCGCGTCACACTGCGCGCCACCGGATGGTGAAAGTGGATCAACAGAAAGCCCCCGACCCGCCGGCCGGCCTTCGTCTGTGCCGTCGTCGCCATGGCACGCGCCCTCACGTCGTTTTGCGTCAGACTTCCGTGGGACGCATGGCATTCCTCCACCCGCCCCGGTATCCTGACCACATGGAACCTGTCGAACACGATCTTTGCCTGGCCGGCGGCATGGTGGCCGATGTGCGCGGCGCCCGGCTCTACCGCGCGGCGGTCGCGCTGACCGCCGATCGCATCAGCGGGGTCGGGCTCGACGCCGATCTGGCGCCGCGGGCGGCGCGGGTCATGGACGTCACCGGCCGGACCATCGTCCCCGGCTACATCGAGCCCCATACGCACGCCATCCTCGCCAACCCGGTGGAGCTGGCGTACCGGATCGGCGCGCACGGGACGACGACCGCGGCAATCGATGCGCTGCCGCTGATGATGATGGTGCCCCCCGACCGGCTGGCCGGCGTCCTCGAGGTGCTGAGCGATCTGCCGGTCGCCCTGCGCTGGCTGATCCGCCTGCATCCACAGTCCTTCGCGAGTGAGGAACAATTCGCACTGCGGACGCTGCGCGATCTCTGGCGCCGGCCGTTCGCCGCGGCGGTCGGCGAGGTGACGCGGTGGCCCGACGTGCTGGCCGGCGATCCCGGCCTGCTGGAGAAGATCGCCGCCGCGCGGGAGGACGGCCGGCGTGTGGAGGGGCATGCGCCGGGGGCGTCGTTCGACCGGCTGGCCGCGCTGGCGTCCGCCGGGTTCACGTCCTGCCATGAGGCCATCACCGCGGCAGAGGTGGCGGACCGCCTGCGGGCGGGACTGTACGTCATGCTGCGCTACAGCTCGATCCGTCCCGATCTGCCCGACCTGCTCGCGGGGATCGGGCCGGACGCGATCGCGTCGGGCCGCGTGATGCTGACCGTCGACGGACCCTCACCGGCCTTCCTTGACGACCGCGGGTATCAAGACGGCCTGCTCGCGCTGGCCATCGAGTTCGGAGTGCCGCCGATGGACGCGCTGCGGATGGTCACGATCAACCCCGCGGACTACTTCGAGTTCGCCGATCGCGGCGAGATCGCCGTCGGCCGGCGGGCGGATCTCAACGTCCTTGACAGCCTGAAGGACCCCCGCCCGTCGGTGGTCGTTGCCGGCGGCAAGGTGATCTTCGATCATGGAGCACCGGCCGCACCTCCCGCCCTGCCCTGGCCCACCTTGATCCCGCCGGCCCGCCTCGCCGCCGTCTCCGACGAGGCGTTCCGTCACCCCGACGACGTCCCCGCGCTGCGGTTCGTGAACGATGTCATCCTCGACCAGGCCCCAGCGCCGGGTGCGGGACTGACCGCGATGCTGGTGGACCGGGACGGGCACTGGGTCACACGGTGCCGCCTCGGCGGCTTCGCCGACGAACTGGGCGGCCTGGCGACAACGATCAGCAGCGCGTTCGATCCATTGGTGCTGGGACGGGATCCGGCGGACATGGCGCGCGCGTACCGCCGCCTCCGGGCCCAAGGCGGCGGCATCGCCGTCGTCGACGGCGGCGCCGACGTGTTTGCGCTGCCGCTGGACCTGGGTGGGATCTTCTCCGCGCGCCCCTGGCGCGAGGTCGCCGCGGCGGACCGGGACTTCATCCGGATCTTGCGGGCGCGCGGGTACCGCTTCGCCGATCCCCTGTTCAGTCTGCTGTTCCTGACATTCGACTCATTGCCGTGGGTGCGGCTCACCAGCCGCGGGATCTGGGACGTCCGCCGGCGGAAGGTCATCTCCCCATCCACGCCCCTCTAGTCAACGGTTCCCCATGACCCACTACCTCCGTTCCCCGTTCCCTGTTCCCCGTTCCCTGTTCGCAGGAGTGCCTCCGGCAGGCCGTGAAATGTGTTTCTCATTCCCCGAGAGGAGAGACGCCATGGGAACGTATTTGATCTTGCTGACGTGGACCGAGCAGGGCGTGCGCGGAGCAAAGGAC
>JBIOXT010000160.1:0-8076 GCA_044869795.1 bacterium
CGCAGCCGCCGCGTCTGGCCGTCGCTGACCGCGACCAGCGAGATCGGCAGCGTCCCCTTCAACGTGAACGCGCCGGCGTCATTCGCGTGCGCGGTCGTCCCGGCGACGGCGATGACCGTCCCCGGCCGCGTAGTCCCGCGCACCTCGACATTGCCTGAGGCCGCCGTGTATTTCAGGTCAACCGCCAGGGGCAGCGGGGTCTGTCCGATCGCCGCCGGCGTCGCCAACAGCAAGGCCGCAAGCATCAACAGCATCGCCCGCATCACGTTCACCTCCGTACCGCGTCGATCCATCACCATGTGCACCTCTCATCTCTACGCAGCGCACGGCCCGCCGGTTCCAACAGTGCTTCAGTGTACGGAGATTGCCATCCACTGTGTACCCCGCAGAGGGCGAGAGCAGGCGCGGCGTTGACACCTGAGCGGAAATCGACGTATACTGACTTCTGATCGGCGAAGACGAGGACGAGTACGCTGCGTGCCGTCGCCGCAAGCGAGGGAAGGAACGGTGGGAGCTTCCCCGTCGGTGCAGCTGAACACCCCCTCTGAGCCGCCTGCGAAAGTGACGCGTCACCATTAAGCAGGCCGTCGCCCCGCGTGAAGGGGCTGCTGAGTGCCGTGCCGCTGCGGCGTGCGCGGAACCAGGGTGGAACCGCGGGCAACCCCTCGTCCCTTGTCGGACGGGGGCGTTGTGTTTTCTGAGGAGGTCTGGGCGATGGAGCGGATCCAAGTGACGCTTTCAGGTGGCGATGTGCGCGAGTACCCGCGGGGCATTACCGCGGCAGAGATTGCGCGCGAGGCCGGCGGCTCCGCGCTGGTGGCGAAAGTGGACGGAGAACTGCGCGACCTCGCGGCGCCGCTGGATCGCGATGCCGCGGTCGAGCTGGTGGACTTCGACGCGCCGGAAGGGCGCGAGGTGTACTGGCACTCCTCGGCTCATCTCCTGGCGCAGGCCGTCAAGGAGTTGTTTCCCGACGCGAAGCTGGCGATCGGCCCGCCGATCGAGCATGGGTTCTACTACGACATCGACGTCGGGCGGCCGTTTGAGCCCGAGGATCTGGAGCGCATCGAGGCCCGGATGCGGGACCTGGCGGCGAAAAATCTGCCGATCGAGCGCATCGAACTGCCGCGGGAAGAAGCCATCCGCATGTACGAGGGGATGGGCGAGAAGTACAAACTGGAGCTGCTGCGCGAGGACATCCCCGACGAGCGGGTGTCGTTCTACCGCCAAGACGGGTTCTCGGACATGTGCCGCGGCCCGCACCTGCCGCGGACGGGATTGATCAGGGCGATCAAGCTCCTCAGTACGTCCGGAGCCTACTGGCGCGGGGATGAGCACCGCGAGATGCTGTCGCGGATCTACGGGATCACGTTCCCGCGCCAGGAACAACTCGACGAGTACCTGGCCATGCTCGAGGAGGCGCGCCGCCGCGACCACCGGCGTCTGGGGCGCGACCTCAAACTCTTCGCGTTTGCCGAGGAGCTGGGCCAGGGCCTGCCGCTGTGGCTGCCGCGGGGCGCCATCGTGCGGCGGGTACTGGAAGACTACATCGTCGCCCTGGAGTCCGCCCGCGGCTACCAGCACGTCTACGCCCCCGACCTCGCCGCGGTCGAACTGTACAAGATCTCGGGCCACTGGGACTACTTCCGCGAGAACATGTACCCGCCGATGAAGGTCGACAACGAAGAGCTCGTGCTGAAACCGATGAACTGCCCGCACCACATCATGATCTACAAGCACGAGCAGCACTCCTACCGCGATCTGCCCGTGCGGATCGCGGAGCTGGGTCGGATGTACCGCTACGAGAAGTCGGGCACGTTGACGGGGCTGCACCGCGTGCGCTCGATGACGCTCAACGACGCCCACATCTTCTGCCGGCCGGATCAGGTCAAAGACGAGTTCGCCGCGGTCGTGCGCCTCATCCAGGAGGTGTACCGGGATTTCCGGATCGAGGACTTCCGTCTGGATCTCGCCCTCCATGATCCTGCCGACCGGCAGTACTACCACCAGGACGAAGCGGTCTGGATGGAGGCCGAGGGTCTGCTGCGCGAGGCGCTGGATGAACTCGGGCTGCCGTACCAGCTGGACGTCGGCGGGGCGAATTTCTACGGCCCAAAACTGGACGTCCAGATCCACACGGCCACGGGGAAAGTGGAGTCGCTGTCCACGATCCAGATCGATTTCCTGCTGCCGCGCCGCTTCGAGCTCGAGTACATCGGCGAGGATGGCAAGGCGCACCGGCCGGTCATCATCCACCGGGCCATCATCAGCACGATGGAGCGGATGATGGCGTTTCTGATCGAGCACTACGCCGGAGACTTCCCGCTGTGGCTCGCGCCCGAGCAGGTCCGGATCCTGCCGATCGCCGAGCGCCATCTGGCGTACGCGCGGCAGGTCCGGGAGCAGCTCGCCGCGGGGGGGCTGCGGGTCGGCCTTGACGAGAGCAACGAGCGGATGGGGTACAAGATCCGCCGGGCCGAGGTGGAGCACGTGCCGTACATGCTCGTGGTCGGCGACAAGGAGTCGTCCAGCGGGCAGGTTGCCGTGCGCAGCCGCGCGGCCGGCGATCTCGGTCCGATGCCGATCGAATCGCTCCTGCAGCGCGCCAGCCAGGAGATCGGCTCGAAGGCGTAACGAACAGCTCACCTGAGGGATTGGCGGCCGCCCGCCCCCCCTGACACACTCGATGCGTCGGGAGGGGCGGCGTCATGTATCGACCCTTCGTCTGGATCGTGGCAGCGTTCACCGCCGGCATGGCTGTGTCGCGATGGTCAGCGTTGAGCGCGGTCGCATGGCTGATCATCGCGAGCGCGGCAGCTGTAGGAGCCCTCGCGCTGCTGCGCACTGGTCGAGTCGCCTGGCCCGTGCTGCTTGCCGGTGCCGCCGCCGCAGGAGCCCTCTGGTCGCTCCTGGGCACAGGGTCGCCCCACGACCCCTTCGCGGCGGTCATGGGACGCGCCATTTCTATGGAAGGAATGGTGTCGCGCCCGCCTCAGGTCGTCAGCCGAGGCAATCAGGTCCGGTCGCGCATCGCCGTGACCGTCGATCGGGCGGACGGGGTGCCGCCCTCGCTCCTGCCCGGCGTTGTGCTGCTGAACGCGCCGGGAACCATCCGGCCGGCATACGGCGACAGGGTCCGGATCCGCGGCCGGTTGTACCTCCCGCCTCCGGCCGGGAATCCCGGAGAATTTTCGTACCGGGATTTCCTGTCGGCCGCCGGCATCGACGCCGCGGTCACGGTGCGCAGCGCGCCGGACGTGCGCGTTCTGGCGCACGCTGGGGGCAACCCCATTCTGGCCGCTGCTTACGGTCTCCGGGCGCGGATGACGGGATTCTTTCGCGAGGGCCTGCCCGGTCCCGCGGGTGCGCTGTTGTCGAGTCTCCTCCTAGGAGACGACGGCGCCATCGATCCGTCGCTGCGCGAGGCATTCCGGGGAGCGGGGTTGCTGCACGTGCTGGTCGTCTCCGGCGCACAGGTTGCGCTGGTGCTGGGGAGCGTTTCGTGGCTGGGCCGGCTGGTGCGCGCCCCTCCGCGGCCAACCGCCGTCGGCGGCGCCGCGGTGGTCGCGTTTTTCGCGCTGATGACGGGGTGGGTCCCCTCGGTGGGGCGGGCTACCGTGATGACGCTGGCCGGCGTCGCGGCATCGCTGCTGCGCCGTGACCGCGACGTCTACACATCGCTGGCGTTGGCGGCGCTGGTCTTGCTGCTCGCGGAACCGTCGCTGCTCGTGGACCTGGGATTCCAGCTGTCGTTCGCGGCAACGTGGGGTCTGCTGTATGTCGCGCCGGCCATCGTCGAGCATCTGCGCGTCGGGCCTCGGTGGCTGCGCTCGTTGGTGGGCATGACGGTGGGGGCCCAGCTGGCCGTACTCCCGATCCTTGCCTACCACGTAGCCCGCATCTCGGTGGCCGGGTTCGCCGCAAATCTGATCGTCATCCCCGTCGTCGGCTTCCTTGTCCCGGCTGGATTTGCCGCGGCCGGAGTCGGCCTCATCGTGCCCGCCGCCGGGATGGCCATCCTGGGGGCGCTCCGCCCGCTGCTGACCGCGGTCATCATCGCGGCAGGCGTCTTCAGCCGCCTCCCCGGCGCCACCATCGCGGTAATCCCACCGGCCCCGGTGGCGGTCGTGGGCCTGTACGCCGCGTTGATCCTGGCCGTCGAGGGGCTGCGTCGCCGGATCAGGATCACGGCCCCGCGCGCGCTGGCCGCCGCCTGCGCCTTGATCGCCGTGACGCTGTGGATCCACGCGGCCGCGGCAGGATCGTCCCCCGCGCTGGTGATGACCGTGCTCGATGTCGGTCAGGGGGACGCGATCCTGCTGCAGGCGCCCGGCGGCGCCACCATGCTGGTCGACGGCGGAGGAGACGTCGAGGGGCGGCCGTCCGGATACGACATCGGCGCCCAGCGCGTCGTCCCCGCCTTGCGGCGGCTTGGCGTGCGTGCCCTCGACGTCGTCGTGCTCTCCCACCCGCATGAAGACCACGCCGGAGGACTGCCTGCGGTCCTGAAGAACTTTTCGGTGGGTCTGGTCCTCGATGCGGGACTCCCCCATCCGGCGCCCGGCTATACGGCGCTGCTGCGGTGGATCGAGCGGACCGGGATCTCATACCGGCTCGCCCGCCGGGGGATGCGCCTGGATCTCGGCGGCGGCGTGGGTGTGGCCGTCCTCCATCCGGATGAGCCGCTGCTGGTGGGGACAGCCTCGGACGCCAATCTCAATTCGATTGTCTTGAGGGTGACGTACGGCACGATCAGCGTCCTCCTTACCGGCGACCTCGAAGCCCCGATCGAGTGGCAGCTTCTGCAACAGGGTGAGGACCTGCGCAGCGCCGTGTTGAAGGTCGCCCACCACGGCAGCGCGACCAGCAGCACTCCGGAATTTCTGGACGCCGTCCGTCCGGCGGTCGCCGTGATCTCTGTGGGCGCCTGGAATCCCTTCGGCCACCCGCACCGGCGCACGCTCGACGCGCTGGAGGCCGCCGGAGGGCGGATTTACCGGACGGACCGGCATGGAGCGGTGACGATCAGCACCGACGGCGCACGCCTGTGGGTGAGGACGTTCCGGGATGCGGGCGATCGTTGACCGGATCGAAGACGACCTCGCGGTCTTGATCTTCGAGGACGGCGGGCGCGCCTATCTGCCGGCCGCGCAGCTGCCGGCGGGGGCGGGGGAGGGCACGGTGTTGCACCTGTCCTGGACCGTGGATGACAGCGGCGCGGCCGAGCTCGCCCAATTGATCGAGCGGCTGCGGCGGCGCACCGAGGAGCATCTGGACTGATGCCCAAACCGAAGGCCCCACCCGCAGTCTACCTCCTGCTGGGCGACGAAGACCTGCTCGTCGAGCAGGCGCAGGCCGAATTGCTCGACGCGGTCATCCCGCCGGTGGAGCGCGATCTGAATCTCGACGTCATCCGGGCCGACGAGATGCCGATCGCCGATGTCATCACGCGGGTGGATACGCTCCCCTTCTTTGGAGCCCGGCGGGTCGTGGTCGTCAGGGACGTCGACCGCTGGGCCGCCCCCGATCAGGAACGCTTTGCCGCGTACCTCGATCAGGGGCCTCCGCCGTCTATCCTGATCCTCGTTGCCTCCGCGCTGGATCGACGGCGGAAGCTGTTCTCCGCCGCGCGGAAGGCGGGCGAGGTGCGGGACATCGTGCGTCCGAAGGCGTACCAGCTCGCATCCTGGGTCGCGGCTCGGGCAAAGCGAGAGGGGCGGCCGATCGATCGGGAGGGGGCCGATGCCCTGGTCGCGATCGTCGGCACGAATCTCCGGCAGCTGGCGCTGGAGCTGGACAAGGTGATCGCCTACGCGGGCGAGCGCACGCGTATCACACGCGACGATGTCGACGCCGCCGCGAGCCGGCTGGCGGAGACGACGATCTTCAACCTCGTCGACGCGGTCGGCGAGCGCCGGGCCGATCGCGCCCTCCGGCACCTCGTCGACATCCTCGCCGAAGCCGCGGAACCGTACGTGCTGTTCATGATCGCCCGCCAGTTCCGGCTGCTCCTGCGGGCCAGCACCCTCATGTCCCAGCAGCGCGACGCGGCCGAGATCCAGCGCGCGCTCGGCGTACCGCAGTTCCTGGTCGACCGGGTCTTGGCCCAAGCGCGGAACTTTCGCCTCGAGGCGTTTCCGGGAATCTTCTCGCGCCTGCAGGATGCGGACCGTGCGATCAAGAGCACCGGACATCCGGAGATGGCGTTGGAGACCTTGATTGTCGAACTGTGCTGGACGGAAACGGCATTGACTACGGGATAGAAGCGATAACAGCGATAATGGCGATAAGAGGTCTGGGCGCTGATCGCTATGATCGCGCTTATCGCCCTTATCGCGTAGTTGAACGCTTCAGCAGTCGGGATTTCTTCCGTGCGGCGGTATTCTTGTGGATGATGCCTTTGCGGGCGGCCCGGTCGAGCGCGGCGACGGCGGCGGCGAGCTGGTCGCGGTCGTCGGCGGCCTGCTTCGCGGCGGTCTTCAGGTGAGACTGGACCGCCTGGTTGCGGAGCCGCCGTTTCACCGACTGCCGCTTGCGCTTGAGTCCTGACTTGGACCGCTTTGCCACGTCGGCGCCCTCACATCGTTGCCGGAGTCAGACAGGCGCTATCCTAACACGCCCGCTCCCCGGGAACAAGAGAACGAGGGAACGACGGAACAGGTGCCGGCGGTGAGCGAGATGCCCCCCAACGCGGGAAGCCCGACCGGGCGTCTCGCGCGGGCCGCGACCCTGATCGCGGCCGCGACGGTGGGCAGCAGGCTGTTGGGCGTAGTGCGCGAAATCGTCGCCGCCGCGTTGTTCGGCGCGACCAGCGCCAAAGCCGCCTACGTCATCGCCTACTACCTGCCGTTCTTCGTGCAGCGGCTCCTGCTGGGCGGGACGCTCAGCATCGTCTTCATTCCCACCATCAGCCGCTATCTGGCGCGTCACGAAGACGGGGAGGCGCGGCGGGTGGCGGGCACGATGCTGACCGTGGTCCTGCTCGTGGGGCTGGTCATGGTCGCCGCGGGCGAACTCGCCGCCCCACTGCTGGTGAGGATCGCGGCGCCCGGGTTTGCGCGGTCGGCGGAGTTCGTCTCCATGGCCGTCGGCCTGACCCGGATCATCTTCGTGGCGATGCTGTTCCTCGCGCTGTCCGTGTTCGTGACCGGGTTCCTGCAGGCACACCACCAGTTCACCGTGCCCGCGCTGTCGCCGCTGCTGTTCAACATTGTGATCATCGGCGGCACCTTGGTCCTGGGGCCGCGGATCGGCATCGTGGGCCTCGCCCTGAGCTGGGTGCTCGGCACCGCGGCGCAGTTTGCCGTCCAGCTCCCCGCGGCGCGCCGGCTGGGCCTGGCATTCCGCCGGGCGGACCTCGCCCATCCGGCGGTGCGCGGCATTGGACGCCTCGCGATCCCCGCGATGCTGGGGCTGGCGATCGTCGAGATCAACGCGTACGTGGATCGGTTCTTTGCCTCGCTGCTGCCGGTGACGGCATCCGCCAACCCGGTGGCGGTGCTCGACTACGCGTACGAGGTGGTCCAGGCGCCCGCGGGCATCTTTGCGATCTCGATTGCCACGGCCATCTTCCCGCTGCTGTCGCGCCACGCCGCCGCCGGGGCGTCGGATGATCTGCGCGCCACCGCGTCGCTGGGTCTGCGCACGACCCTGGTCGCCATCCTCCCCATTACCGCCTTGATCCTGGCCTTGCACGAACCCCTGATCCGTCTCGTGTTTCAGCGCGGGGAATTCGGTCCGGGCGCGACGGTCGCGGTCAGCGCGGCCATGAGCGCGTACGCGATCGGGCTGCCGGCCATCGCCGCCTATTACGTCGTGACCCGCGTCTTCTACGCCTTGCACGATATGGCCACGCCGGTGCGGCTCGGCGCGGGCATAGTGCTGCTGAACGCCGCCCTCGACTACGGTCTGATGCAGATCTTCGGCACCGTCGGGATTGCGCTGGCCACCTCAATCGTCGCGACGCTGAATGTCGGGCTGCTGCTGTGGATCCTGCGCCGGAGGAGTGGTCGCATCGACGGCGCACGTGTGCTGCGGACCGGTCTGCGGGCCGGCGCGGCGGCGGCCGCCGCCGCC
>JBIOXT010000161.1:0-11241 GCA_044869795.1 bacterium
GTACCCTGCTACCCCAAGAAGCGCCACGACGAGCACCAGGACTCCGTACCTGACCTCACTCCTGGCTCTCTCCACCGTCCTCTCTCCGTTCCTAAGCGCGCACCTCTCAGACGATGAGAGGGTTCCAGCCTCCGTAACGGTTACGAATGGGTCCACGCGGGAGGCTGAGGGCGATGATGAGTATTCCTGCCACGAGGTCGTTGAACCGGCCGGCAAGAGGTGCCCCGCCGAATATCCAGGGAGCAGCGATGATCGCCAGCGCGAGCAGGATGTTCAGGAACCGGACGAACCGGGCCACTTCAGCCATCGCCGTGATGGCAACGACGACAACCAGTGCGCCGAGCAGGTGATCAGCATCCGCCGCGCCGCCGGTGCTGTTGAAGAGATCAGGGGCCGTCATCAGCCAGATCCCAAGGAATGCGCCCACAACAAGCGGCCAGGGGAATGTCATCCCCAACCACATGCTCCGCCATGGGTTCATCTCCCGCCGCGCAAGCCCGACGTCTCGGATTCGCTCCGTCATCGTCCCGCCGTTCCAGAACATCACCCACGTGGAACGACCGGCACGTTTGCTGATGATCAAGAACTGGATCATGGCGATGACTTCGTCGAGCGAGAGCGCCACCATGCCCAGCATTAGCAGGGCCGAGATGAGGCACAGCGTGCACCATGCTCCGACCGCCAACGGTTGGAGGATGATCAGCACGACGCTGGTGATGCCCAGGGGGATTACGGCAATGCCGAACATCGCTACCATCCACGGCATGGTGCGCCAGCGCCGCGAGTCGCCCATCACGGTCGAAAGAATCTCGATCATGTAGACATATGCGCCGAGGCCCGCATCGGAGATCGGGAACATCCGGGAGACGTCTGAGGTCAGGATGCGCGCCGTGCCCTGACCAAAGAATGGATCCCAAACATGGTGGATGTGGCCGAGCTGAAACGCCGCCATGTAGCGGGCCATGAAGAACGACACTACCCCGAGTAGGATGATCGGCGCGCGCTGCACCCACGTCGAGGGGTTGTACGACCATCCCGGCGGTATCGAGGCCCCCGGCATTTGCATGCGCATCGGGATGATAACGGTGAAGCTGACGACCAGCGCTCCAACAAGCGTGTCGTTCGCGTACGAGGCGGGATCGGGCGCCCAGAATACCAGTGGGGCGAACATCACCCACAGGCCAGCGGCGGCATTCGCCCAGGGTGCCCAAGGACGGCCGGCGTATGTCAGCGCCGCCAGCGCGATAACCAGGATCCCACTGATCGTGTCGCTCCAGGCAAGCCCCGTGCTCGGGTAGGCCAGCGCGGACGGGCTGGCAATCAGCCACGCTCCCAGGAATCCGGCCGCGATGTGGGCCCACTTCTCCATGAGTACCATGTCGGTCATGAGCGGAACCCGCAGCGGCTCGATCACCTGCCCGGTATCGCGTGCGGCGATCTTCTGAAAGAGGGCCGCTTCCTGGCCGAGCAGTTGTTCGGGCAGGTCCCGCACCCGTGCCATTGCCTCTTGCATGGGACGCATCATCTCGATGTGCCCCCGCGGATCGGTCTCCATCAGCCGCTGGGCGTGCGCATCGTGTGCCCGCTGCTCTTCCATTTCTTTCTTTCCAGCTTCGTGCAGCGCCGTCTGGTGGGCGCGCCATTGCTCCAATCGGCGCAGGTCCTCCTGGACTTCCTCCGGACGCGGCTGCTCTTTCGGCTGCTGCATCCCGGGGCCGGGATGATCGTGCTTCACGGCGTGTGCCCCCCGTGTCCATGGGCATGCTCATGCGGTTCCGCGGACGGACGGCGCTCCTTCGCGGTCGCTTCGGCCTCCGCGGCCGCGGGCGGCTCCGTTTCCTGCAGCCAGATCGGCATCGGTAATTCGTTCTCCCGGTACCAGGCCCAGGGGTCCGCCAGCAGCGCCCCGGTAATCTTCTCCAGGCTGGCGCGCAGCGAGCGCCCGGGGGTCCAGCCGAGCACCGTCGTGGCCCGAGTGATGTCGAGCTCAAAATGGTCGTCGGCCAGATCGACCATCCAGGGTTTGATGAAGGATTGATCGAGGGTTGCCCCAAGCTTTGCCAGCCATTTGGGAATCGATCGAGTCACCCAATCCTCGCCGTGAAGTTGGCGGCCGATCAGGTACTGCAGTTCGCCGTATCCGATCGTCTCCGGCTCGCCGGCCAGGAGAATCAGTTCGTCTGGCAGTTCGCTCCGGCGGCGCGCCAGGAGGTCGTACAGATCCGCGACGTCGTCGAGATGCACCATCGCCTGGCCATGCGTGAGATCGCCGGGGAAGACGTACGCTTCGGTCAGCCGTTCATAGATCCGCTGAATCTGGCGCGGGAGCACCGCCGAATGGCCGAGGTCATTGTAGACGCCGGCGATCCGAAGGATGACACCCGGAATGTCCCCGCGTTCCCGATGCACGATTTCTTCGGTCCGAAGCTTCGAGACGGGGTACGGCCACTTCGGCTGCAGTGGCCAGTCTTCGTTGATCGGACGACCGGGAACCGTTGGAGCGTGCACGAGCATCGTGCTGGAGAAGACGAACTGCTCGACGGCGAACCGGTCGCGCAGCATGTGGAGCAGCCGTTGCGTTCCGGCCTCGGTAATTTGCTCGTACAGCGGGCTGGGTGCACCCGAAAAATCGTAGTACGCGGCGAAGTGGCAGACGGCGGCGAGACGGTCTCCATGCAGATCCCGCACCGCGTCGAGGCCGCGGGCCAGGCTCTGTTCACTGGTCAGATCAACGTACAGGCACTCGGCGGTCGGCGGAGGATGGGAGGGAGCGCGCCGGTCGAAGCCCACGACGTCAAACGACGCGGTCAGGCGGCGCGCCACGTGGTAGCCGAGGAAGCCGCTGCTCCCTGTGACCAAAACCGTTTCGCGCTTCTCGCCCATCCTAATGCTGATGCCCCTCCATGCTCCGTCCGTGCTCTTCGATATCTATGATCATCCTTATCCTGGCCCACAACACCAAACTCCGCAAGGAGACGCCGCCGGCGCCCTACAGACGCGAAGGGGCCTTTCATCTCGACGGCTTGATCATCTAATCTATGGACGGGGACCGGCAATGAGCCATCACCGTCACGATCATGGTCCGCACGGCCATACGCACGGGGTCATCGACCCGTCGATCACGACCACGGCGCGAGGCATCTGGGCCGTCAAATGGTCCTTTGCCGGCCTCATGGCGACCGCCCTCCTGCAGGTCGTCGTGGTCGTGCTGTCGGGGAGCGTGGCGCTGCTCGCGGATACGATCCACAATTTCGGGGACGCCGCCACCGCGATTCCTCTCTGGATCGCCTTTGTCCTGGCCCGCCTGAAGCCCACGAAACGCTTCTCATTTGGCTACGGACGGGTGGAAGACTTCGCGGGCGTCGTCATCGTGCTCATTATCCTGTTCAGCGCGGTTGTCGCCGGGTACGAGGCCGTCGACCGGCTGCTCCATCCCAAAGCGGTCGGGTATCTCGGAGCCGTCGCCGCCGCGTCGATCATTGGATTCCTCGGCAACGAAGCGGTCGCGGTGTTTCGGATCCGAGTCGGGAGAGAGATCGGCAGCGCCGCGCTCGTCGCCGACGGCTACCATGCGCGAGTCGATGGGTTGACAAGCCTGGCCGTCCTCGTCGGCGCGCTGGGAGTGTGGCTCGGGTTTCCCCTGGCCGACCCGCTCGTCGGGCTGGCCATCACCGCGGCCATTCTCGGGATCGTCTGGCAATCCGGCAGGGCCGTGTTCACGCGGATGCTCGACGGAGTGGACCCGCACATCATCGACGAGATCGAGCACGCCGGACACCATGTCGCCGGGGTACGGGAGATTACCGAGGTTCGGGCTCGATGGATCGGTCACCGTCTGCACGCCGAGGTGAACATCGCGGTGGTTCCTGACCTCTCCGTGGCCCAAGCGCACACGATCGCCAAGGAGGTCCACCATCAACTCCTGCACCACGTTCCATACTTGGCCAGCGCGACGATCCATGTGGATCCTGTCGATGAGGCCGGGGAAAAGTACCACCGGATTACCGCCCATAGCCACGACGGGCTGCCGGTCCACTCCCACTGAGCAGTTCCCTACCCGCTCATCACTCCTCCCAGAACCCCTTCACGAGCCCGCGCTTCTGAAGGATCCGACGCAGCTCGAGCATCGCGGTATATGTCGGTAAGATGAAAATGCGACGGCCAGCGCCGGCGCGGACGCGGGCGGCATCGAGCGCCGCGGCCAGCGCGTTGGCCCGCGTGACCCGGGACTCCTCCACACCCGCGTAGGCAAGCCGCAGGGCCATGTCCTCGGCCCGGAGCCCGCTGACGACGATCGGCGTCTCCTCAGACGCCAGCATCTCGAAATCGACATCCCACAGCCAGGAGATGTCGCGGCCGTCGGCGGTGAGATCGTTGATCGCGATCATCACCACCCTTTCGTCTGGTTCGCGCGCCACCGTGCGGAGGACCTCGTTGAAGCCGGCGGGGTTCTTGGCGAGCAAGACGACTGCCTCGCGACCATCGACCGGGATGGATTCGGCCCGCCCGAAGGCCGGCGCGAAACTCTCGATGTGCTGCGCAATGATGTCCAGATCGATCCCCTGCCGCAGGCAGGCTGCCGCCGCGGCGAGCACGTTGTGGATGTTGTACACACCGGGAAGCGGCGTGCGGACGAGCCGAGCGCCGCCCGGCGTCTGCAGGGTGAACTCGGTGCCGCGGATTCCCATCATCCGCACGTTGGTCGCAAAGACCTGGGGGTCGGGCCGGCGCCAGCCGCATCCTTCGCAGCGATACAGACCCATGTGCCCAAAGAACACCGCATCGTAACGGTAGCGGCTGCCGCAGCGGTAGCAGTACCGTCCGTCGGCGGCATGTTCGATCACCCCGACGCCGATCGATGCATCGGCGATCCCGAAGGCAACGCTCGGACCGGGGTAGTCCATGCCGACATCGGCAACAAGGGGATCATCGGCGTTGAAGACTACGGCGGTGCCAGAAGGAACCGACCGCAGCGCCGTCCGCCACCGTCCGGCGACGATATCGATCTCGCCGTACCGGTCGAGCTGGTCGCGGAAGAGGTTGGTGAGCACGATCACACGCGGGGCGAGCGCCGCGGTCACGAGAGGCAGCGTCGCCTCGTCAACTTCGAAGACACCCAGGTCTCCGTGCGGGGCGCCCCCCAGCGAGGACTGCTGGACCAGCGCGGCGGCAACACCGGAGGTGAGGTTGGCACCGGCCCGGTTGTGGACCGGCACGAGACCCGCGGCCACCGCGATATGACTGATCAGCCGCGACGTTGTCGTCTTGCCATTCGTGCCCGTGACGAGAAGGATGCCCGCCCGCAGCTGCCCGGCCAAACGGCGAACCACATCCGGCTCGACCGCCCCGGCGACCCGGCCAGGCATCGTCGTCCCGCCACCCAAACCGAGAACCCTGCTGATGCCAGCGGTGGCCTTCCCTAACGCGATGGCGGTGCTCAGACGGAGATCCACTCACACAACGTACACAACTCACACAACTTACACAACTCCCACTCGATCAGCGTCTGGGGTCTCTGTTTGTGTGAGTCGAGTGAGTAGTGTGAGTTGTGTGAATTGGGATTAGAAGCGTCGTGCTCCGAGGTAGCGGGCTTTATAGTAGCGGTAGTCCATCGAGGTAATGCTGACGCGACCGATGCCGGACCCGGAGTGAATGAAGAGGTTGTTCCCAATGTAGATTCCGGCATGACATGGGCCCGGACAGACCGTCTGGAAGAAGACCACGTCGCCTACCTGCAACTGGCTCCGCGGAATCGGTCGGCCGCTTGCAAACATCGCGTACGTCGTTCGCGGCAGGCGAACACCCACACTGCTCATCGCATAGTTGATGAACCCCGAACAGTCAAATCCGCGCGGCGACATGCCGCCCCATCGGTACCGAATCCCGACCAGTCGCACGGCCACCTGCTGGAGCGTCGAAGCCCACTTCTCGCCGCGGGAGGGGATCGCGCTGCGCGGCAGCAGCCGTGCCGGGGTCACAGCGGTGCGGGGCAGTACGCGCAGCGGCGGGACCGGCCGCAGAGCCCCCGGCGCGGGCGGCGCAGGGGCAGCGGCGGCGGGAGCCGGCTTAGGTCTGGAGGTCTGGGCCGCTGGTTTGGGAGTTTGGGCCGCCGGCCTGGGAGTTCTCGCTGCAGGCTTGGGAACGGGCTTCGCAGCGGCTACCGGCAGCGGGATCTTCAAACGCTGTCCAAGCCTCAGCGCGTCGGCGTTGCGCAGCTGATTGACCGCGACAATCGCATCGACGCCAGCGTGGTAGCGCGACGCGATGGCCCACAAGGTATCGCCGTCCCGAACGGTATGCCAAGTGTAGTTCTGCGCCGCAGCGGCGGGCCGTGCGGGCTGCGGACGCGCCGCGGCGGCCGGCCGCTGAGCGGTCTGCGGGCCGCGGAGGCCGGGAATAATCAACCGTTGTCCGAGCTTGAGCGCATCGGGATTCGAAAGACGGTTGGCGGCAACGATCGCATCGACCGAGACGTCGTAGCGCGAAGCGATGGACCACAAGGTGTCGCCGTCCTGCACCAGGTGAGTGTTCGAGGAGGACGCAGACGGCGCGGCGCCGCGGACGGAAGCAGAGGACGGAATGATCAATCGCTGGCCGAGCTTCAGGGCATCGGGATTAGGCAGTTGGTTCGCCGAGATCAACGCGTCGACGGATACGCCGAAGCGCGACGCAATCGCCCACAGCGTATCGCCGGGCTGAACGGTGTACGATTGGGCGGCTGCCACCAGGGCGGGAGCGAGCAGCACCATCCCGCAGACGATTGCGATGATCAGTGTGAAGCGCCGTGTCACCCGTGCACCTGTCTCGCCGACTGACGTCCTGTCCGTACCACGCGCCGGGGGCGCTTAGACACAAAGCGGAATCGTAATTCGCGGAACGGGGAAAATTCCCTTTACATTGACTATTGGAAAGGTCTGCTATAATAGGTCGGCAATACGAGGAGGACGGGGCCCGTGGTGCACATGAAGGTGCGCGGCGTTGCTCTGGACCAGCAGATGAACCCCGTGGTGCTGCTGGTCGATCAAGGCGAGGCGATGGCGCTCCCGATCTGGATCGGGCAGGCGGAGGCCACCGCGATCGCCATGGAACTGCAGGGCGTCAAGCCGCCCCGACCGATGACCCACGATCTGCTTCGCTCCGTACTCAGCGAGCTCACGGTCAACGTCGTCCGCGTGGTCGTCACCGACGTCAAGGACAGCACCTACTACGCCGAAGTCCACCTCGCCAACAACGGTAACAGCCTGGTCGTCGATTCACGCCCCAGCGATGCGATCGCCCTGGCGCTGCGCTCCGAGGCACCGATCTTCGTGAGCGACAAGGTGGCGGAGCAGGCGATCGTGCTGAAGAAACCGCTGGACGAAGAGATGGAAGAGTTCCGCAAGTTCCTCGAGAAGGTCAAGCCCTCCGACTTCAAGGGCACCGTACACTAACTGCGGGATAAAAGGGATAAACGGGATAAAGGGGATAAGAGATCTTTGTTATCCCTCCTATCGCTCTTATCCCTCTTATCCCGTTCGTAGGAACCTCCGAAGCCACTCTGTAACTCCCTCCGCATGGAATTCGTAGGAAAGGTCGTCTTGGTCACCGGAGGCAGCCGCGGGATCGGGCGGGCCATCGCCGGGGCGTTCGCGCAGGAAGGCGCGGCGGTCGCGCTGAGCTATGTCAGCGATCCAGGCGCCGCCGAGCAGGTCGCCGAAGGGCTGCGCCGCAGCGGCCGCAGGGCCCTGGCGATCCGCGCCAGCGCCGCGAAGACGACCGACGTGGACACGCTGCTGTCTCGGGTCCGGGACGAATGGGGTCGCCTCGATGTCCTGGTCAACAACGCCGGCATCATGCGCCGCACCGCGTTCTCCGAAGTGACCCTGCGGGAGTGGGAGGAAGTCATCGCGACCAACCTCACCGGCGCCTTCCTGAGCAGCCAGCAAGCCGCTCCCGAACTCGCCAAACAACAGGGTGTCATTGTGAATGTTTCGAGCATCCGGGGGTTGGTCGGAGGGGCCGCGACCGCGTATGCCGTCAGCAAGGGCGGCCTCGTCGCGCTGACGAAGACGCTCGCGCGGCTCCTGGCTCCCGACATCCGCGTCAACGCGGTCGCCCCGGGGTTGGTGGACACCCCGATGACGGCGGATTTCACCGTCGAGCAGCGGGCGCGGATGACCGAACGGATCCCCGTTGGGCGCTTCGCCGAACCTGAGGAGATCGCGCAGGCCGTGCTCTTCCTGGCCTCGCCGCGGGCCAGCTACATCACGGGCCAAACGTTGGTGATCGACGGCGGATTGACGATGTGGTGACTAGCGGTGTTCGGGGTTCGGGGTTCGGGGTTCGAGGTTCGCGAAGACGAGGTTTGGTCGAACCCCGAACACCGAACCCCGGCACCTAGCTCGTCGAGAGTCCCTTCCTATCGTAGGTGTAGACTTTCCCGTTTCCGCGCAGCCGCACAGGGTTCCGCCAGAGGGCGTGCACGGATTTCAAGAACAGGCCGACCCGCCTGGGATCGAGCTTGCGGTCCTCGTCGCGGTGCACCATCATCAGCTCGCGCGGGGTGGCGCCGGCTTCCACCTCGATGTACGGTTCCCCCCGAGACAGTTTCTGGGTGATCAGCATCTCCTTCACGGCCTGCAGGTCGTAGTTCTTCTGCTTCTCCTTGGGGTCGTACACGAAGATGTCGAGCCGGCGCACGAGATCCGGCGTCAGGACCTCGTCGATGAAGCGGATGTCCTCGTAGAACTTGCGCACCTGCAGCGCCTGCTCGAACCCGCGGTCGTCGCGCACGCGCTTGAACAGCGTGTAGCCGATGGTGTACGGGGCCGGGCGGTTGCTGAGTTGCACGCTGAGCCCGGCCCAGGCCTGGGTATCCAGGACGTCGCGCAGGAGCTCGGCCTCGACGAACGTGGCCCAGCCTTCGTTGATGATGTGGGTCCGCTGGATGATGTCGAAGTACTCGGCTTCCTCCCGCACCAATTGCAGGAGGTGCCGTTCCCAGTCCTCCAGGGGCGCCCGTTCTTCGAGGAAGTAGATCAACCGGCGCCGGCGTTCGATCTCACTGCGTTCAAACGCGTTCACCGTCGTGGCGACGGTGAGCAGCGAGTCCAGCAGGTGCTCCACCTTCTCTGATCCGTACTGGGCCTCGTATTTCCGGATCGTGCGGGCGTGGAGCTCGGCCTCGTTCAGCATGTTCTTGTTGGACTTGCAGTACCAGTGGTTGTTCTTGAAAAAGTCCACGTGGCCGTAGACGTGCGCGATGACCAGCACATTCTGGAGGTAGGTGTTGCTGCGCCGCAGGAAGGCGTGTGAGGGCGATGTGTTCAGCACCAGCTCGAGGATGCTGAAGACCTGCTTGCTCTGCTGGATGGCCAGCTCCTTGTAGGCGCCGCCCCAATACCAGTGGATGAACCGGTTGGGCAGACCCATGCTGGCCACTTCCGCGATCTCATCGCTGTCGGTGATCCGAAAGTAGACCGGATCAAACGACAGCCCGCGGCTGGCCGCTAGCGCCTCGATGCGCTCGATGATCTCGCGGTACTCTTCCATGAGCCCGCCGTCTCGCGTTCCGGACGGAAGAACGCCAGAAACTCCCGCACCGCGGCGCGGATCGCGTCGCCGTCGACCAGGTTGGCAAAGGTGGCGCGGCGCTGCCGGCGCGCCGTCTCCTGCACGTGCTCGGAGAACCCGCCCACGCCACGGCCGCCCGGATTGACGTGACCGTAGCAGACCAGGTCGAACCGGCCCAGCGCTTCCTCGTAGCGCTTCTTCGCCAGATCGAAGTCCCCGGATGAGGTTTCGCCGTCGGTGAACATGAACAGGAACTTGTCGTACTCGGTCACGCCATCCAGCAGGTCCATCGCCTTTTCGAACCCCGCCGAGATGTGGGTGCCGCCGGAGGACTCCACGCAGAAGAACTCGTCGCGCGTCTTCTCCTCGGCCACGTCCTGAAAGACCACGTACCGCCGCAGGTTCGTGGGGTACCGCCGCTCCAGGTAGTACCACAGCACGAAAATGGTCTTCCGCACGAGCGCCAGGTATTCGCCGCGCATCGACCCTGAGATGTCGAGCACGTAGACCTCGACCGAGCGGTGATTGCGGTAGAATGTGGGGTCCTCGATGAAGTACCAGCCGTCCTGCATCAGGTCGACGTCGTAGTCCGCCCGCCCGCGCTCGCGCACGTTGCGCATCAGCGAATGGAGCATCGTCTCTTCGAGGTTCAGATCGGGCCGCAGCCCGACGCGATCAAGATCATCCAACTCGGGGACGGTGTCGGCATCGACTTCGCCGGACTGCGGGGGCTCGTTCAGCGGCGGGAGGCTGATTTCGTCCAACAGCACCTCCTGGGCCAGCCGCACAAACTCGTCAAAGTCCAGCTCCACACGCAGTTCGCGCCCGTGGTGGTCGCCGCCGAGCAGCCCGCCCAGCACCTGCACCTCGTCGCCCCGCGCCGCCCCGCCGCCGCCGCGCCCCGCCCCGCCGCTGCTGCCGCGGGCCAACACCGGCGCGTCTTCCCCGAACTTCAAGGTCGGCAGGTCCAGTGTCGCGACCTGGGTCTTCACCTTCCCGTCGATGATGAGCTCTTTCTGCTGGATCAGCTCGTTGAGGTTCTGCTTCAAGTACTCCCGCAGCAGCTGGTCGTGCTTGACCTGCGCGATGCGGCCCCGATGGATCCGCATCCCGTGTCCCGTGTCCCGTGTCCCGTGTCCGGCCATCAGAAGCTTCGACCGATGACCTTGAAGAGGGACCGCGCGCAGATGTCGCAGTAGCCGTACTCCTGGCGGGCGCTGCGGTACAGCACGTCCAGCAGCTCCTGGCTCTTGGCGTCGACGTCCTCGCTCTTCTCGTAGAGCCGCAGCAGGTTCTTGATCTTGTTGAACACGATTTCGTTGATCGCCGAGCGGAGGTGCTCGTTCTCGGAGTAACTCATCTTCGTCAATTCGTCGCGCCGTTCCAGGAGCACGTTTTCGAAGGCCACCCGGCCCTGGCGGCTGATCTGGCGCTTCTGCACCATGATGCCTTCGACCTCATCGACCAGCTCTTTCTCGCCGGTCCCCAGGGGCTCGCCGCTGACGTTCTTCGCCGCGGCTTCCAGGTAGTTCAGATAGAGGTTCTGCCCGTAATCGTAGAAGTGCCCGGGTACCACGTCCTCGACGATCAGTTCCACTTTCTGGTTGATGAACTCCACCTTCGTCTCCTCAAACTGCTTGAGGAGATCCTTGATCGACTGGTGCTCGAAGGTGCGCTCGATCGCCGCCG
>JBIOXT010000162.1:0-9598 GCA_044869795.1 bacterium
TGCGCATCAGCGGGGGCGCCTCAGGATGATGATCAGCAGCCCGCCCAGCACCAGCAGCGCCCCCAGCCAGCCGTCGCGCCACAGCGTGCTGAGCACCGGGGAGCTCCGGAGCAGGATGTAGGCTCCGCCCACGACCAGCAGGCCGCCGAGCAGCCTGCTCCGGCGCTGGCTTTCCTCGTCGTCGTCCGCCGGCGGCGGGGGGAGCCCCGGCTCCGCCGCCAGCTCCGGAGCGAGCCCTTCCGGAATGATCAGGGCCAGCACGACGTAGACCAGCACGCCGAGACCCTGCCACAGCGCGAGCAGCACAAACGCGACGCGCACCGCGGTGGGATCGACGCCGAAGTAATCCGCCAGCCCGCCGCACACACCGGCCACCCAGCGGTTCGTCCGCGACCGGTACAGCCGTTTCACGCGCGCCGCCCGGCGCGAGGCTCAGCGCGCGCCATTGAAGCCCCACTCCAGCAAGGCGGCGGCATCGGTGAACACGTGCGGCGCATTGAGCAGCACCGCGATCAGCCGGCGGTGCTCTCGCGTGGCCGACGCCACCAGACATGGTCCGGACTCGCCGATCCAGCCGGTCTTGACCCCATCGGCGCCGCGGACGCGCCAGAGCAGCCGGTTCGTGTTGATGAGCATCCGCGGGGCCGCGTGCGGCCGCAGCAGCGTCCACGTCCTCAGGGAGACGATCCGCGCGACGACGGGATTGGCCAGGGCGGCGCGGGCGATCAGGGCCAAGTCGTACGCGGAACTGACGTGCTGGGGATGAAACCGGCCGTTCGGCGTCACGAAATGTGTATCCCGCGCCCCCAGCGCGAGGGCCCTGGCATTCATGCGCACGGCGAACGCGCTCACCGAGCCCGACACCGCCTCGGCCAGCGCGACGGCGGCGTCGTTGGCGGAGTGGATCAGCATCGCGTGCAGCAGATCGTCGACCGTCCACCACTCCCCCCGCTGCACACCGATCGCGGCGCCGGAGCGCTCCTGCGATGCCCGCAGGCTGATCGGGACGAGGGCGTCCAGCGGCAGGGCTTCAGCGGCGAGGATCGCCGTCATCATCTTGGTCGTCGACGCCGGCGGCAGCCGGCGGTGGGCGTCGCGCGCATAGAGGACCCTGCCGCTGCGGGCGTCGATCAGCACAACGGCGGCGGCGATGGTCGTCGGGTCCCCGGCGGCAGCCGGAAGGGCCGGCGGGGACACCGTCACCAGCAGCAAGGCCACGGCCGCGGCGATCCCGAGGCCTCTCGAGGTCCGGGGCGCCCCGGACGTTTCAGGGCTGGGGAAGCGGGGCCGCCGCATCCTGGGCAGCCAGTACCTGGCGGGGGTCATGCCCCTCCAGCGGCGGCAGGTCGGTGAGGTCCTTCAGCCCGAAGTGGCGGAGAAACGCGTCGGTCGTGCCGTACAGGATCGGGCGGCCGAGCGTCGGCCGGCGGCCGACTTCGCGGATCAACTCCAGCTCGCCAAGCCGTTCGAGCACGTGCTCGCAGCGGACGCCGCGGACGGCTTCAACCTCCGCGCGGGTGACCGGCTGGCGGTAGGCCACGATCGCCAGCGTTTCCAGGGCCGCCCGCGACAGCGGCTCGCGGCGCTCCAGGCCAAGGAACCGCTGGACGTAGGGCGCAAACTCGGGCCGCGTCGTCAGCTGGTACCCTCCGGCGATGTGCAGAATCTGCAGCCCGCGGTCGCCGTAGATGCGGACGAGGTCCGCTAAGATGTCGTGGACCGTTTCATCGGCCACGTCGAGGACCTCGCGCAGGTGCTCGACGCGCACCGGACCGCCGCCGACCAGCAGCAGACACTCCACGGCGCGCACCAGCCGGTCGCGGTCGAACTCCGACGCCGTCACGGCGCCACCAGGACCACGCGGATCACCGCGAATCGCTCCGGCTGCTGAACCCGCACGCGGCGCTCCTTGATCAGCTCCAGCAGCGCCAGGAACGTGACGATCACCCTGAGTTTGGTCGCGCGTTCGTCAAACAGCATCGGGAAGAGCACACCCTCCGGCTGGGCCGACAGAACCTGCAGCAGCAGCTCCATCTGCTGGGCGACCTTCACTTCCTCTTCCCGGACCTCCCCCACTTCGTCCTTCGCCCGTGACAGCACCACCTGGAACGCCTGGAACAGGTCCTGCACCGAGACGCCCTCGAGGATCACCTCGCCGGCGTCCTCGTCCAGCGGCCGCGCGAACACCTGATGCTGGTACTCCTCCAGCGCCCGCAGTGCCGCGGCGACTTCCTTGAAGGCCCGGTACTCGTGGAGTCTCTCGTCGAGCTGTTCCGCCAGGTCACTCGCCGGCTCCTCGACCACCAGGGCTTCGCTCTCGACGGGCTTGGGCACCAGCAAACGGGACTTCATCTCGACCAGCGCAGCCAGGTGCCACAAGACCTCGGTGGCTTCCTCGAGATCAAACGCGGGGCCGGTCGCCGCCAGGTACTCCTCCGCGATCTGGCCAAGCGAAATGTCCCGCAGGTCCACCTGTCCGTGCTGCGCCAGACTCAGCAGCAGGTCCAGCGGACCCTCAAACCCGGCGACCTTCACGGTGTACATGGATCGACGCTCACAGGAACCCGAGGATCGGGAATCCCGTCGCCGCGGTGATCAGCCACTGCATCGGCGGGACGACGATGGCCGACAGCACTCTGGTGAAGATCAACGCAAGCAAGATGATGACGCCGAACGGCTCCAGTCGCGCATACCCGACGGCCAGCCGCGGCGGCAGCAACCCCACCAGCACCCGTGACCCATCCAGCGGCGGCACCGGGATCAGGTTGAAGACCGCCAGCATCGCGTTGATGTAGACGCAGGTGAACAGCAGCCGGCCCAGCGGGATCTCGCTGTCGACCAGCCCCAGCTTGAGGGGGAGACCAAAGAAGAACAGCAGCGTGACATTGGCCAGCGGGCCGGCCACGGCGACGAGGATGGTGTCACGGCGCCAGTTCGAGAAGTGGGTCGGGTTGATCGGCACGGGTTTCGCCCACCCGAAGCCGGCCAGGAGGATGAGCAGCGTCCCCACGATGTCCAGATGCGCCAGCGGGTTCAGCGTCAGCCGGCCGAGGGCGCGCGGCGTCGGATCGCCGAGCTGATCCGCCACATAGGCGTGGGCAAACTCGTGCAGGGTCGCGGCGACGATCAGGGCCACCGCGAGGTTGACAAAACGGGCGGGGTCAAGCCCCAGCATCCAGCCCGACGTCCTTGCGGACGACGTCCTCGTACGTTTCGCGCTCCACGATGATCCGCGCCCGCCCGTCACCGGCCAGCACGACCGCCGGGCGGGGAAACCGGTTGTAGTTGCTGCCCATCGAATAGGTGTAGGCGCCGGTGGCGAAGACGGCGAGCACGTCGCCGCCGGACACCGGCGGGATGCTGGCATCCCAGATCAAGACGTCTCCGGATTCACAACACCGGCCGGCCAGCGCCACGGTCTGCGAGGGCGGGTCGGCCGGACGGTCCGCCCGCACGGCCTCATACCGGGCGCCGTACAGCGCGGGACGCGGATTCTCATACATGCCCCCATCGACGGCGACGTACGTGCGGATCCCGGGAATCGTCTTGATGGCGCCGACCGTGTAGAGGGTGACCCCGGCATCCCCGACGATCGAGCGGCCCGGTTCGACGAACAGCTGGGGCGGCGCGAGGCGCTGCTCGGCCGCTTTCGACTTGACGGTGCCCGCGACCGCGGCGACGAACTCGGCGATGGACGGCGGCTCATCGGTCTGCAGGTAGCGGATGCCCAATCCGCCGCCGCAGTTGATTTCTTCGATCGTGACATCGAGCTCATCGCGCACCCGGGCGGCGAACTCCACCAGCGCGGCCGCGGACATCCGGAACGGTTCGAGGTCGAAGGCCTGCGAGCCGATGTGCGCATGGATCCCGCGCAGGCGGACCCGGGCCATCCGGCTGGCGCGCGCCACCGCCTGGTGGGCCGAGCCGTCGAGCATGCCGAAGCCGAACTTGGAATCGACCCCGCCGGTCCGAATCGCTTTGTGCGTATGCGGCTCGATCCCCGGCGTCAATCGCAGCTGAACCTGGGCGTCGGTTCCGCTGCGCTGGGTGAGCGCGTCGAGGAGGTCGAGTTCGTGCTCGTTGTCGACGACGATCCGGCCGATGCCGGCGCGCAGCGCGTACTCGATCTCCGCCGGCTCCTTGTTGTTCCCGTGGAAGTAGAGCGACGTCGGAGAAATGCCGGCTTTCAGCGCGGTGTGGATCTCTCCCCCCGAGGCGACATCGATGCCCAGCCCTTCGCCGGCGGCCATCTGCAGGGTCGCCACGACGCAGAGGGCCTTCGAGGCGTAGAGGGGCTGCGCACGCTCGCCGTACACGTCGCGCAGCGCGTCGCGGTAGGCCTGGCAGTTGCCGCGAAAGCGTCCCTCGTCGATCACGTGCAGCGGCGTGCCGAACTCGTGGGCGAGGGCGACGGCGTCGCAACCGCCGATCTCCAGGTGGCCGCGGCCGCCGATGCCGTACCCGTGGCGGGCGGCGAGGTTCGTGGTCATCGCTGGTACTCTACCAGTCCCCCTACCCTGGTTCAAGGGCAGAGTCGTTGCGACCCCGGGGGGAGTGACGTACGATGGTGGAGATGAACGGACGAGAGGTCGTCATCGTCAGCGCGGCGCGCACGCCGGTCGGCCGCTTCCTCGGAGGGTTGTCGACGATTCCCGCTCCGCACCTGGGCAGCATGGCCATCGCGGAAGCTGTCCGACGGGCCGGCGTGGAGAAGGATGCCGTGTCCGAAGTCATCATGGGGAACGTGCTCAGCGCGGGACTGGGACAGGCACCGGCCCGGCAGGCCGCGGTCCACGCCGGTCTTCCTCATGCGGTGCCGGCCACCACGATCAACAAGATGTGCGGATCCAGCCTGAAGGCGGCGATCTTAGGCACGCAGGCGATCGCCCTCGGTGATGCGGATGTCGTCGTCGCCGGCGGGTTCGAGAGCATGAGCCGTGCGCCCTATCTCCTCGCCAAGGCCCGCACGGGGTACCGGCTCGGTGACGACCGCCTCATCGACAGCGTGCTCACCGACGGGCTCGTCGACGCCTACCAGCAGGTGCACATGGGAAACTGCGCCGAGCTGCTGGCGCGGGAGTACAAGATTTCGAGAACGGAGCAGGATGATTTCGCCCGGCTCAGTTACTCGCGCGCGCTGGCCGCCATCGATGACGGCCGGTTCGCCGATGAGATCGTCTCCGTGCAGGTGCCGTCGCCCAAGGGCGAGCCGGTGGTGGTCGCTGAGGACGAAGAGCCGCGGCGGGTCGACTTCGAGAAGCTGGGACGCCTGCGCCCGGCGTTCGAGGAGAACGGCACGGTCACCGTCGCCAACGCGAGCAGCAACAGCGACGGCGCCGCGGCGGTCGTCCTGGCCGCCGCCGAAGTGGCCGCGCGGGCGGGATGGAGGCCGTTGGCGCGGGTCGTCGGCTACGCCGGAGCCGCGATGGCCCCGGAGTGGTTCACGATTGCCCCCGCCCATGCGACCCGACGGCTGCTGGAGACCATCGGCTGGAGCAAGGACGACGTCGATCTCTACGAGATCAACGAAGCCTTCGCGGCCGTCGTGATCGGGGTCACCCGCGACCTGGGCATCGCCACGGACCGGGTAAACGTGCACGGGGGTGCCGTGGCGATGGGCCATCCGATCGGTGCCAGCGGCGCCCGCATCCTCACCACCCTACTGTACGCCATGCCGCGCTACGAGGCCCGCCGGGGGATCGCGGCGATCTGCCTGGCCGGCGGCGAAGCCGTCGCCATGGCCGTCGAGCGGCTCTAACGCGGGTGCGCTCGTGAGCGGGCGCTGGCGGCCGGACTTCGTCGCGGTAGCCGTCCTGCTCGCGCTGCTGCTCTCCGGTACGCTCACCCCGGAGCAAGGATTCGCAGGATTCGGATCCCCCGCGCTGCTGGCCGTGGCATCGATCTTCGTCCTCGGCGCCGCGCTGGAACGCGTCGGCCTGGCAACGTGGGCGGGGCGCAGGATCCTGCGGATCTCCGGCGGCAGCGAAGTGCGGCTGGTGCTGACGTTTGGACTGGCGGCGGGTCTGCTGGCCGGGGTGATGAACAGCCTCGGCGCCATCGCAGTGCTGCTGCCGGCGGCGATGGCCACCGCGCGAGAAGCCAAGGTCAGTCCATCCAAGCTCCTGCTGCCGATGGCCCTGGGCACGCGCCTGGGCGGCGTCCTCACCTTGATCGCCGGACCCAGCAACCTCATCGCCAGCCAGGCGCTCGTCGACGGCGGCGCGGCACCGTTCGGCCTGTTCACGTTCTTCCCGCTGGGCGCCGCGTTTCTGCTCGCGGGCATGGCGTTCATCGCCCTCGCCGGGCGCCGCTGGCTGCCCAATGTCCCGCCGGTGGACGTGCCCCAGCCCGGCCGGTTGATGGAACTGTACCGGCTGCAGGAGCGGCTCTTCGAGGTGCGCATCCCCGACGATTCGCCGCTGGCGGGCCGGTCGATCGCGGAAAGCGAATTGGGCAAGGCTCTCGGCATCACCGTGGTCGGGGTGAGCCGGGCCGGGCACATGGTCACCGGACCGGCGAGATCCGAGCGCCTGCGGGCCGGCGACCGGCTGCTGGTGCAGGGACGCCTTGAAGAACTCTCCGCGGCCGGAGCCCTTGAGCCACTGGGGCTGCACGGGGCGAAAGCGGCGGAGGCCTACGCCATCGAGGCCGGTGACGTGCGCGTGGCGGAAGTGTTGCTCCCGCCGCGGACATTGCTGGTCGGCAAGACGCTGCGCGACCTGAACTTCCGGTACGCCTACGGGCTGACGGTCCTGGCAATCTGGCGCGAAGGTCAGCCAAAGCGCACGATGCTGGGCGATCTTCCGCTGCAGGTCGGCGACGCGCTGCTCGTGCAGGGACACCGCGAACGGATCCGGCTCCTCGCCCGCGACCCCGACTTCCTCGTGATCGAGACCGGCGCCGCCGATCCGCCGCGCACCGACAAGGTCCCGTGGGCGGTAGCCGCGGTCGTGACGATGGTGCTCCTGTCGGTGAGCGGGCTGGCGTCGATTGCCGTCGCCACCTTGCTGGCGGCCGCGATCGTCGTCGCGGCCGGATGTCTATCGGCGGAGGAAGTCTACCAGGCCGTCGACCTGCGGACGCTGGTCTTCATCGGCGCCCTGATCCCCCTGGGGACCGCGGTGACCGCGACCGGCGCGGCCGCCACCGTCGTCGGGGGAACGGTCGACCTCCTCGGCCACACGCCCACCATCGCGCTGATCGGGTTGCTGGTCATCGCCGCAGCCCTGAACCAGGTGCTGCCCAGCGTCGCTGCGACGGTCGTCCTCGCCCCGCTGGCGTTCCACCTCGCGACGGCCACCGGCGCCAGCGTGTATCCGTTCATGCTCGCCGTCGTGGCAGGCACGGGCACGACCTTTACGCCGATCGGAAACGCGGTCAACCTGCTGGTGCTGCGCCCGGGCGGCTACGCGATGCGGGACTACTTCCGGCTGGGGCTGCCGCTCGCGCTGCTGCTCATCTTGTTGGGGGCAGTCATCATTCCGATGCTGTTTCCGCTGAGACCCTAATCTCACTCACACAACTCACCGCACTCACAATTGAATTGGCTCAGTTGTGTGAGTTGTGTCAGTCGTGTGAGTTTGTTGTTATCCGTCTCGCAGTCGTGAGGAACGCCGTGTGCGCCACCATGCGGTGCGCCGGTCGGACGCTGGCCCCCTCGATGTTCCAGGGACGCAGCAGGGTCTCGGTCGTTTCGACCATCGCGAACGCCCCGGAGCGTCTGATCGTGTCCACGACCTGGGCGACCTGCGGGACGGTGGGGAGGTAGGTCAGCAAAATCCCGCCCGGGCGCAGCGCGGCGGCGGCGGGCTCCACGGCCCGCCACGGTTCGGGCACGTCGAGGATGATCCGGTCCAGCGGCTGATCGGGGATGCCCGCATAGACGTCCTGTTCGCGCAGCACCAGGGTATCGGTCGGACCGAGGTAGCGCGTGATGTTGCCCGACGCGACCCGCGTGAATTCGGGCCTGATCTCGTAACTGAAGACGCGGCCGGCCGGGCCCACCGCGCGCAGCAGCGTCATCGTCAGCGCCCCTGAACCCGTCCCCGCCTCCAGCACGGCCGCGCCGGGATAGATATCGGCTGCGATGAGGATGACACTGAGGTCCTTGGGGTAGATCACCTGCGCCCCGCGCGGCATCTCCAGCACGAACTCGGCCAGCGTGGGCCGCAGGAGCAGGATCTTCTCCCCCAGCGACGTTGCCGCCAGACGGCCATCTTCCGTGCCGAGCAGCGCGTCGTGGAGGAGCTTGCCCCCGCGGAGATCGGACACGGCGCCCGGATGGAGCGTGATCAAGTACCGGCGGTTCTTGCGGTCGACGAGAAGGACGGGTTCGCCGTCTTGAAGAGGGCCTCTACGCATCACTCACACAACCTACACAACTCACACGACCTACACAACTACCTGCATCGACAAATCGCTCTCGACACGGCCTGGGTTGGCGATTGTGTAGGTTGTGTCAGTTGAGTGAGTTGTGTGAGTTCGGGTTTAAGCGGCGACGCCCCGCGGGCGGACGTGCTCGCGCACCCAGCCCACGATCGCCTCCAGCGAGGTGCCCGGGGTGAAGATCTCGCTGATCCCCGCCGACTTCAGCGGGGCGATGTCCTCCTCGGGGATGATGCCCCCGCCGAAGACGACGATGTCGTTGACGCCGCGCTCACGCAGCAGCTCCATGACGCGGGGGAACAACGTCATGTGCGCACCGGAGAGGATCGATAGCCCGACCGCGTCGGCATCTTCCTGGATCGCAGCAGTGACGATCATCTCCGGCGTCTGGTGCAGCCCGGTGTAGATGACCTCGAACCCGGCGTCGCGCAGCGCGCGGGCGACCACCTTCACGCCCCGGTCATGCCCATCCAGA
The DNA here is from genome assembly GCA_044869795.1 of bacterium. Taxonomy (GTDB): domain Bacteria; phylum Sysuimicrobiota; class Sysuimicrobiia; order Sysuimicrobiales; family Kaftiobacteriaceae; genus DASXUC01. Next base: position 8,861 of record JBIOXT010000162.1, read on the forward strand.
CCGGGCTTGGCCATCACGATGCGGATGCGGGGCTGACTCATAGGCACACTATACTACGGGATAAAGGGATAACGGTTCAGATAATGGCGGGTTCGCGATACTCGCCGTAGACGGCGCGGAAGACGCCGCAGATTTCGCCCAGCGTGGCGTAGGCGCGGACGCACTCGACGATACGCTCCATCGTGTTCTCGCCGCGCTCGGTCGCCGTGCGCAGGGCCTGCAGGGTCCGGTCGGCATGTTGTCCATCGCGCTGCGCGCGGACCTGGCGCAGGCGGTCGATCTGGCGGCGCTCGACCTGGGGATCGATGCGCAGGATCGGGATCGGGCGTTCCTCCGCGGCGACGAACTCGTTGACGCCGACGATGGTCTTCTCGCGGTGCTCGAGCTGCTGCTGGAAGGCGTAGCTCGCTTCGGCGATCTCCCGCTGCGGGTAGCCGAGCTCCACGGCCCGCACCATGCCGCCCAGGTCGTCGATGCGGCGAATGTACGCGGCGGCGGCGGCCTCGACCGCGTTGGTCAGGGCCTCGACGAAGTACGAGCCGCCCAGCGGATCGACCGTGTCGGCGACCCCGGTCTCGTAGGCGATGATCTGCTGGGTCCGCAGCGCCAGCCGCGCGGCGTCCTCGGTGGGCAGGGCATAGGTCTCATCCAGCGAGTTGGTGTGCAGCGACTGCGTTCCGCCCAGCACCGCGGCCATGGCCTGCAGGGCCGTCCGGACCACGTTGTTCATCGGCTGCT
>JBIOXT010000163.1:0-10612 GCA_044869795.1 bacterium
GCACTTTGGCTGATGGAAGTCAGTCCGCGGAATGGACCGCAGGATGCTGACGACCACCCCAGGGACGCTGGGAATCGGGGAACGGCTGCGCAACGCGCGGGAAGCAAAGCGCCTCACCCTCGATGCCGCCGCCCAGCACACGCGCATCCGGACCACCTACTTACAGGCGCTGGAAGATGAAGAGTTCGCGAAGCTCCCCGGTCCGGTCTATGCGAAGGGGTTCCTGCGCGCGTATGCCGAGGCGTTGGGATTGAACTCCGATGAGCTCGTCGCCGTCTACCCCGCCGCGTTCGCCGCACCGCCGGCCTCCCTGGTCGGCCGCCCCGCCGAAATTCCGATCCGCCCCGCCGCCCCGCCGTCACGCCTGAGCCGGGTACTCACGTACGCTGCGGTCGGACTGCTCATCGTCGCGGCGGTGTTCGGATACGTCGGCTATCAGGGCTGGCGTGCCTTCAATGCGCCCATCGACATCCCCACCCCCGCAGCTGAAAAGCCGTCCCCGTTTGAGGACGCCCCGATGGCCGTCGTTCCACGCCCGCCCGCGGCGCCCCCGGCGCCGGTCACGCCGCCTCCGGCAGCTCCGCCGGCGCCCGCCGCACCCCCGGCCGTCCCGCCGCCGGCGCCGGCGGCGAAAGTCTCACTGACGATCGGCCCTGCGGGGACGACGTGGGCGCGCATCACCATCGACGGCCGCAGGGTCTTCGAAAATCTGCTCCACGCCGGCGAGGTCCGCACCTGGTCGGGCGCGGAGATCACGGTGCGCCTCGGGAACGCGTCTGCTGCCGTCGTGGAGGTCAATGGCCGCCGCATCGTCACTCCCGCCGGGCTGCGCGTCTGGCAGCAGACGTTCCGCGCTCAGTGAAAGCCGAACTGATTTCCGTCGGGACCGAGCTGCTGCTCGGGCAGATCGTGGACACGAACGCCGCCTACCTCGCCCAGCGTCTGGCCGAAGCCGGGGTCGACGTCTACTTCAAGCAGACGGTGGGTGACAATAGCACGCGGGTGCAGGACGCCGTGCGCCTGGCCATGAGCCGGGCAGATCTGGTCGTGATGACCGGGGGTCTCGGTCCGACCGAAGACGACCTGACCGTTGCCGCGGTGGCGGGCGTGCTGGGACTGGACCTCGTCCGCCACGATGCGATCGCCGACACCATCCGGCGGTTCTTCGAGTCCCGCGGCCGGCAACCGCCGGAGACGGTGTTCAAGCAGGCGCTCATCCCCGCCGGCGCGCACCCCATTCCCAATACGCGTGGCACCGCGCCGGGGATTCATCTGGATCAGGACCAGACCACGGTCGTCATCATGCCGGGCGTGCCGTACGAAATGGAAGCGATGGTGACCGACTATCTCCTCCCGCTTCTGCGTGAACGCATGGCGGAGACCATCGTCATCGGGTCGCGTGTGCTGCGGGTGACCGGCGAGGGCGAATCGGCCGTCGAGGTGAAGATCCGTGATCTGGTCGGCGGCACCGCGCCGACGGTGGCCCCGTACGCGAAGCTCGGCGAGGTCCATCTGCGCCTGACGGCCAAGGGAGATCCCGCCGAAGTCCGGCGCCAGCTGGATCGCGGCGAGCGGGCCGTCCGCGAGCGACTGGGTGCATTGGTCTACGGCACGGACGACCAGACCCTTGAGCAGGTCGTCGGGATGCAGCTGGGCGATCGGCATCTCACGGTCAGCGTGGCCGAGTCGTGCACCGGCGGGCTGATCGGCGAGCGGTTCACGAATGTGCCCGGCAGTTCGGCCTATTTCCTCGGCGGGGTCATCGCGTACAGTGACGCGCTGAAGACTGAACTCCTCGCGGTCGACCCTGCGACGATCCGGACGTTCGGCGCCGTCAGCGCCCAGACCGCCGCGGCGATGGCGGCGGGAGTCCGCCGGCGCACCGGCAGTGCGCTCGGACTCTCCGTGACCGGCATCGCCGGCCCGGCCGGCGCGAGTGAGGAGAAGCCTGTCGGCCTCGTGTTTCTCGGGCTGGCCGATGCAGACGATGTCCGCACCCACCGTCTGAACCTCGGGCCCGAGCCGGGGCGTCGCGGAATTCGGTTCCTGGCGGCACAGGCGGCGTTGAACTGGCTTCGCCTGCACCTGCTCGGTCGATGACGGCGCTGCATCGCACGTTCATCGCGGTCGACCTCGACCCGCCCCTGCGGGATGCTACGGTCACCGTTGAGCGCGACTTGGAAACGGCGGGTGCCAGGGTGAAGTGGATCCGGCCAGGCAACCTGCACTTCACCCTGAAATTCCTCGGTGAGATCGCGCCGGCCCAGGTCGCGCGGGCGCGGATCGCCACGCGGGAGGTCGCGGCTGCCACGGCCCCGTTTCGCATCACGCTGAGCAGCCTGGGGGCATTTCCGAGCCTCCGCCAGCCGCAGGTGATCTGGATCGGCGTCAGCGAAGGCCGGGAGGAGCTGGAGTCCCTGGCCGCGCGGTTGGACAAGGCGCTTGGGAAGCTGCGCTTCCCTTTGGAGCGGCGGCGATTCCGCCCTCACCTGACCCTGGCGCGGATCCGGGACGTTCGGGCGTGGGGAGACCTCGTTCGGGCCCTGGAGCGCTTCAGAGACGTTTCCTTGGGCAGCCAGGAGGTAGGCGCCATGACCGTCTACGAAAGCCGTCTGAGTCTACAGGGATCGACGTACACATCCCTTGAGGAGGTCCCACTGGGAGAACACTAGAACTAGTACTTTCCACGGGTGGCTCAGGTGAGCTATTGACAAGCGAACACTTGTTTGGTACGATGCGCCACGCTACGAACAGGGCCTGGGATTGGGGGATTTTGACATGAACGAACGCCAGCGTGCGCTGGATCTGGCCGTCAACCAGATCGAGAAACAGTTCGGCAAGGGTTCCATCATGAAGCTGGGCGAAGCGTCGGCCCGGCTGCAGGTCGAGGTCATCCCCACGGGCGCGCTCGCGGTCGACATCGCCCTCGGCGTCGGCGGAGTCCCTCGAGGGCGGGTCGTGGAGATCTACGGACCGGAATCCTCAGGCAAGACGACTCTGGGGTATCACATCATGGCCGAGGCTCAGCGTGAAGGCGGCGTCGCGGCGTTTATCGATGCCGAGCATGCGCTGGATCCTAACTACGCCAAAGCCGTGGGGGTCGACATCGACAGCCTGCTGATCTCACAGCCTGACTCCGGGGAGCAGGCGCTGGAAATTGCCGAGATGCTGGTGCGCAGCGGCGCGGTCGACGTGGTCGTCGTCGACTCGGTTGCCGCGCTGGTCCCGCGGGCCGAACTCGAAGGCGACATGGGCGACGCGCACGTCGGCCTGCAGGCCCGGCTGATGTCGCAGGCGCTGCGGAAACTCGTCGGCGCGATCAGCCGCTCCAACACCACGGTCATCTTCATCAACCAGATCCGCGAAAAGATCGGCGTGATGTTCGGCAACCCGGAGACGACCACCGGCGGCCGGGCGCTGAAGTTCTACTCGTCCGTTCGGATCGAGATCCGGCGCACCGAGAGCCTGAAGTCCGGCGATGAGATCAAGGGGATGCGCGCCCGGGTGAAGATCGTCAAGAACAAGGTCGCCCCGCCGTTCCGCGATGCGGAGGTCGACATCTACTACGGCCACGGGATTTCCAAGGCCGCGAGTACGCTGGACGTGGCGGCGGCCCATGGGATCGTGCAACGCACCGGGACGTGGTTCGCCTTCGGAGAGATGAAGCTGGGCCAGGGACGCGACAACGCCCGGGATTTCCTGGACAACAACCCGGAGCTGGCCCGCGACATCGAGCGCCGCGTGCGTGCGGCGGTGGGGCTGCTGCGGCCGACCGCGGTGGCCGAACCGTCCGCCCCGACGGCCGCCCCGAAGGAGGTCGCCGTCAAGGCTAAGGGCTAGCGTGCGGATCGTCCGGCTCGAACCGCCGAAGGGGCGGTGGGGCCATCAGCGGGTGACGCTCGACGATGGGACGAAGCTGCGCGTGCGCCCCGAGGACGTCGCCGCGCTGGCCGTCGCCGAGGGCGATGAGGTTTCCGAGGACCAGATCAGGACGCTGCAGGCGCGCGATGCGACCGCTGGCGCCAGGACGTTCGCCCACCGGCTCCTGACGATCCGTCCCCGCAGTCGCTACGAGCTGCTGACCCGTCTGCAGCACCGGCGCATCCCCGTATCGGCGATCGACGAGATTGTGACCGAATTCGAGCGCGATGGTTTGCTCGATGACGCCCGCTTCGCCCGCATGTGGGTCGACAGCCGGACGGCACAGCGGCCCAAAGGTGCGGTCGCGCTGCGCGCGGAGCTGCGCCGCAAGGGTGTCGACCGCCGCACGATCGACGAGGTGCTGAAAGAGCGCCTCGCGCCGGCCGAAGAATCGACCCTGGCCCTGACGGTCGCGCGCGCGATGGCCCGTCGCTACCGCGCGCTCGATCGCCAGACAGCCACCCGCCGGCTGGCGGGCGCGTTGGAGCGGCGTGGGTTTTCGACCCACGTCATCATCGAGACGCTCGCGCAGGTGTTGGGCGTCGCTGCCGACGCCGTCGATGGGGTGAACCACCGATGACCGAGCGCCTGTACAGCAGCGGCCAGCTCTCCCTGGCCCTCGATGCCGCCGACAGGTCGGTCCGCGAATCGCCGCCGGCCGCCGATCGCACTCTCGACGGCCTCAACGCCGCGCAGCTGCGGGCGGTGACGCAGCCGGCGGGCCCGCTGCTGATCGTCGCCGGTGCCGGCACCGGGAAGACGACCGTCATCACTCGCCGCATCGCCTGGCTGATCTCCTCCAAGCGCGCCCGGCCGTCGGAGATCCTGGCCCTCACGTTCACCGACAAGGCCGCGGCCGAAATGGAAGAGCGGGTCGACGTGCTCGTGCCGTACGGCTACACCGACGTCGTGATCAGCACGTTCCACGCGTTCGGGGACCGGGTGCTGCGGGACTACGCGCTGGAATTGGGTCTCGCCCCCGACTTTCGCATCCTCACGCGCGCCGAGCAGGTGATCTTCCTGCGGGACCACCTCTTCGAGGTCCCGCTGGATTTCTACCGGCCGCTGGGAGATCCGACGCGCCACGTCGGCGCGCTGCTGGCGTTGTTCAGCCGCGCGAAGGATGAAGACATCAGTCCCGCCGACTACGCGGTCTACGCAGACGGATTGGTGCGGCGGGCCAGCTCCGCCCTCGACGACGCGGAGCTGCAGGATCTGGCCCACCGCCAGCGGGAAATCGCGCTTACCTATCAACGCTACCAGGAGCTCCTGGCCCGGGAGGGGCTCGTGGACTTCGGAGACCTGATCACCTTGCCCCTGCGGCTGTTCCGCGAACGGCCGGCGGTCCTGCGCGAGTACCAGGAGCGGTTTCAGACCGTCCTCGTCGACGAGTTCCAGGACACCAACTACGCGCAGTTTCAGCTCGTGCGCCTGCTGGCGGGGACGCGGGCCGACGTCACGGTCGTCGGCGACGACGACCAGTCGATCTACAAGTTCCGCGGCGCGGCGATCAGCAACATCCTGACCTTCATGGACGTCTATCCGCAGTCGGCGAAGGTTGTCCTCACGGTCAACTACCGGTCCCACCAGGGGATCCTCGATCCCGCCTACCGGCTGGTCCGGCACAACGATCCGGACCGCCTCGAGGTCAAAGCAGCGGTGGACAAGCGCCTCAGCGCCGTGCGGCCGCGGGGGCGATCGGTCGAGCACCATCACTTCGATACGCTCAGCAGTGAGGCCGACTGGGTGGCCGGCGAGATCGCCGGACGCGTGGAGCGGGGCGAGGCGCGGTTCACCGATTTCGCGGTGCTGGTGCGGAGCAACAACGACGCCGATCCATTCCTCCGCGCCATGAACATGCGCGGGATCCCGCACCGGTTCACCGGCAGCCGCGGGCTGTACAACCGGGAAGAGATCCGCCTGGCGATGGCCTTCCTGCGCACCCTGGCGCGACCCGCCGACAGCTTGAGCCTCTACTACCTGGGCGTGTCGCCGCTGTACCTCGTCGCCGCCACCGACGTCGCCAAAGCGCTGAACTACGCCTCGCGCAGGAACCGCACGCTCGAGCACGTGTTCCGGCGGCTGGATCTGTACCCCGATCTCGCGGAGGAACTCGCGCCCGAGTCCCGGGCCGCGATCGGGAAGCTCCTCGATGACCTCGAAGAGATGCGGCGGCTGATGAACGACCATGCCACCGGCCGGGTCCTCTACGAGTACCTGGTGACCCGTTCCGGTTACATCCGGCGTCTGGCCACCTCAGGCGCGCGCGAGGACGAAATCCGCGTCGCCAACCTGGCGCGCTTCTTCGACATCGTTGCCAAGTACGGCGAGATCGCCGCGTACGATCGCGTCCCGGAATTCGTCACCCACATGGACGACCTCATCACCGCGGGGGACGATCCGGCGGTCGCGGAGGCGGAGTTCGATCAGGACGCGGTCAGCGTGCTGACGGTGCACAAGGCGAAGGGCCTGGAATTCCCCGTCGTCTTCCTGGTGAGCTGCGTGTCGGATCGGTTTCCGACCCGCAGCCGGCTGGAGCCGATCCCGCTGCCCGACGCCCTGATCCGCGACATCCTGCCGGCCGGGGATTTCCACCTCCAGGAGGAGCGCCGCTTGTTCTATGTGGCGATGACCCGCGCCCAGCACGAGCTCCACCTCACGAGCGCGCGCGACTACGGCGGCGTGCGGCCGCGAAAGATCAGCCGCTTCGTCCTCGAGGCGCTCGATGTCCCGCAGGTCGATGGGACCGCGTTCAAGGCCTCGGCCATCGAGGCCATCCACCGCCATGCGCCGCCGGCGGCGGACGGGCAGCAGCGTCTGGCCGGGGTGCTGCCGCCGGACGAGGCGGTGTCGCTGTCGTTCCGCCAGGTCGACGACTATGAAACCTGCCCGCTGAAGTTCAAGTACACGCACATCCTGCGGGTGCCGCTGCTGCGTGACCACCGCGTCGTCTACGGCACGGCCATCCACGAGGCGATCCGCGAGTACCACCGCCGCAAAGCGCGCCGCCAGCCGATCGCTCTCGACGACCTGTTCAAGCACTACGAGCGGGCCTGGGTGAGCGAGGGGTTCATCAGCCGGGAGCACGAGGATCGGCGTCTGGACGAAGGGCGCGACGTGCTGCGCCGCTTCTTCGAGTTTCAGGAGGCCGGCGGTCTGGTGCCCACGTTCGTGGAAGCCCCGTTCGCGTTCCAGGTCGGGATGACCCGGGTCAAGGGCCGCTGGGACCGCGTCGACCTGCGCGGCGACAACGTCGTGCTCATCGACTTCAAGACCAGCGACGTGCGGACGCAGAAAGACGCCGACCGCCGGGCCCGCGAGAGCCTGCAGCTGGCGATCTACGCGCTGGCGTATCGTGAGACCTACGGGGCGACCCCGACGCGGTTGGAGCTGCACTTCCTGGGAGCGCAGCAGGTCCTCGTAGGGCAGGCGGTGCCCGATGACGAAATGCTGGCACAAACCGTGGCCGTCATCGAGCGCGCGGCGGCGGGCGTGCGCAAGGGGCAGTTCATCGCCACGCCCGATTTCTACCGGGCCTGCCGGTACTGTGCGTTCGCGTCGATCTGCCCGTACACGGCGACGGGCGATCCAGACCTCGAGGACGTATGATCCGACTCCTGCACGTCGCCGACGTGCATCTGGGCAAGACCTTCAAGATGCTCGGCCGACGCGGCGCAGAACAGCGCCGGGCGCTGCAGGCGGCCTTCGAGCGCGCAATCCGGCTGGCCATCGAACGGCAGGTCCACGCGGTCCTCATCGCCGGAGATCTCTTTGACACCCCGACGCCGTCAGAAACGCTCGCCCGATTCGTCGCCCAGCAGTTCCGCGCGCTGGACGATGCGGGGATCCCCAGCTTCTTGATCGCCGGGAACCACGATGTGGGGACCGATGGGCGGGTGGGTCCGGCGGCGCATCTGGCCGGCGCCGGACCCCGGCTGCACGTGGTGGGCGGCGAGCCGGAGCTGCACACGCTGGCCGAGCACGACCTGACGATCGTCGCGCGGTCCGCGGTCCCGGGACAGCCGCGCCAGCCGCTGGCGGACTGGCCGCGGTACCGGCCCTCGCGCTTCGTCGTCGGCGTCGCGCACGGATCCACCTATCGAGCCGGTCAGGTCGAGGGCCCGCACGTCATCCACCCTCAAGACATCAAGGATCTGAAACTCGACTACCTTGCGCTGGGCGACTGGCACTCGGCCTTTGAGATCGTCCCGCCCCCTGCGGCCGCATGGTATGCCGGGGCTCCGGAGTGGCTGGGGTTCGATCAGCCGGGCAGCGGCCAGGTGCTCCTCATCGAGGTCGAGGAGCCGGGAGCGGCGCGCGTCACTCCGGTGCCCGTGGGGCAGCGCCGGTCGGTCCGGCGCGAATTTAACGCCGCCCAAGTGGATGAAGTTGCCCTGCGTGCCGCGCTGGCCGACGATGCCGACGCTGAGCTGGTGTACGAAGCCGTCCTGACCGGCCTGATGCCCCTGCACCGCACGGTGAATGCCGAGGTCTTGGAGCAGGAGTTTGCCGACCGGTTCTTCCGGTTGCGCATCACCAACAGGTCGAGAGTCTGGCTGGACGAGGCCGCCCTTGAAGCGCTCTCCACGCAGACCGTGCTTGGCCGGTTCGTGCACCTGATGCGGGAGCGCATTGCCGCGGCGCCCGACGCGGAGCGGCCGCTGCTGGAAGAAGCCCTGCAGATCGGCGCGGCCGTTGCGAGCGGGCGCACGGAGGTGCTGGTGTGATCCTGCGCCGCCTCCGCCTGCGGCGGTTTCTCGCGTTCGCGGATCAGACGTTTGAGTTTGCCGCCGGCATCAATGTCGTCGTCGGTCCCAACGAAGCCGGGAAGTCCTCGCTGCGCACCGCGATCCGGGCCGCGCTGTACGGCAATCCGAGCACCACGTCGGCGCGGATCGACGCGTACCGGACCTGGGGCACCGACCAGCTGCCGGCGCTGGAGCTGGAATTTGACATCGGCGACCGGCGCTACCATCTCAGCAAAGACTTCCAGGGGCGGCGGGTGTTCTTCGCTGGATCGGGCGAAACGCTCGACCAGTTCAAGCGGATCACCGAGCGCATCACCGAGTTCCTCGGGCTGTCCACACCGGAGGTCTTTCAGATCACCGCTGAGGTCGCGCAGGCGGAGTTGGAGCGGGTTCAACTGACCAGCGTGTCCAAAGAGCTCAGCCGCGTGCTCGGCGGCGGCGCCGATGTCGATGACGCCATCAAGCAACTCACCGGGCACATCAAAGAAATGGAAAAAGGCGTCAAGAGCATGGCCCGGGAGCCGGGCGAGTTGCGGGCCGTCGAGGATCGCGTCGCGGCGCTCACCGCGCAGCAGCAGCGGGTGGTCGGGGAGATCGCCCAGATCGAGCGCAAGCAGCGCGAACTTGCCGAGCTCCGGCAGCCGCTGGCAGACCTCGAAACGTCGCTGGCCGCCAAACAGAAGCTGCTGAAGATCAATCTGGAGACGCAGGATTTTCACCGGCAGCTCGATGGGCTGCGGCGCGAAGAAGCCATGCTCTCCGAACGGGTCGGGCGGATTGATCACACCAAGCAGCAGCTGGCCCAGATCGCGCGTGACCTGGAAGCCGCGACCGCCCCAGGCATGCCCGACGCCGGCGTCATCCGCGCCGGGCGTGTCGCCGAGGCCCGCATCGCGCATCTCGACGCGCAGACCGCCTCAGCCCAAGGACCGGCTGTCGCGCCGGCGGGTGGTGCGACCAGGTCGTGGGCGCTCTGGGTGTCGGCGGGCCTCGCCGCGGCGCTTCTCGGGGGGATTGTCGCCGGCGCGTTCGCGTTCACCCCGGGGATTGCGCTGCTCGCCCTGGGCATCGCGTTGCTCGCGGCCGGGGCCGTCGGCTGGAACCAGACCCGCACCGCCGCGCGATCGCAGGCCGCCGCGCAACTGGAACACGAGAGCCGGCTGCGGGCGCTCGACCACGAACGGGCCTCGGCGAAACGGGACCTCGAGGCCGCGGTGGCGGCGCTGGGCGGGGAGTCGCTCGATGAGGCGGACCGCCGGCTGCAGAAGTACACCGACCTCGTCCGGCAGCGGGAGGAATTCCTGCGGATGCAGGAGATGCTGCTGTCGGGCACGACCGAAGAGACGCTGCGTGAGCGGGTGGATCGGTTGCGCCCGGACATCTACGGATTGACCAAGGAGCTGGCATCGCCGGATCGAGCGGCGGTCGTGCTGCCGGCGTTTGAGACGCAGAAACTTCGTGATGAGGTCGACGCGCTGACCAAGAGGACCTCCGAGATGTCGGAACTCGCCAAGCGCCTGGCCTGGGAAGTCGAGCATCGCAAAGACCAGGCCGAGGACCTCGCGTCGGTCGAGGAGCAGCTGCAGGAAGCCGCGGACAATCTGACCGCGGCCCGCCACCGCCACCTCGTCTACAAGGCTGCCCTCGACGGGCTGCTGGAGGCGCGCCGGCAGATCGAGCGTCCCGTGCGCGACGTCGTCGCCGGCAAGGCCGGCGAGTACCTGCGCATCCTCTCCGCCGGGCGCTACGACCGAATCGAGGTCGAGAAAGACTCGCTCCAGATCTGGGTGTGGTCGGCGGACGCCGGCGGGCGGGTCGAGCCGCGCGAGCCGTTCCTCAGCCGGGGGACGATCGACCTCGTCTACCTCAGTTTGCGCTTTGCCCTCGTCACCTCGCTGGCGGAAGGACGCCACCCGCCGCTGCTACTCGACGATCCGTTCATC
>JBIOXT010000164.1:0-19408 GCA_044869795.1 bacterium
GCCGGCGCACGGGTGATCTCCTGACCCGCCAGGTAGACGCGCCCCGCGTCGGCGCGCATGGCGCCGGCGATCAGGTTGAAGGCCGTGGTCTTTCCCGAGCCGTTGGGACCGAGCAGGCCGAGGATCTCACCGCCGGTGACGGTGAACGAGAGGTCGTCCACCGCCACCAGGCCGCCAAACGCCTTGGTGAGACCCTCAACCTGCAGCAGGCCGAGATGATCACCCGGCACGCCCGCAGCGATCAGCGGCTGCGCCAGGACGGGGCCGGATACAGCAGCCGCACCGCCTTCCCGCCCGTCGGCCAGACCAGTTCCTGCTTGCCCCCCTGCCACTGCACAAACACGACCTGCACGACGCCGGTCCCATCGGCGCGGAACCGCACCTGCCCCACCACGGTCTGCATATTGGTCATCGCCATCGCGTCGCGGATGGCGACAGGATCGAGCCGTCCCGCGCGCTGGATGGAGTCGGCGACGATCTGCACACAGGCGTAGGCAGGTCCCACGATCACGTCGGCGGGCCGGCCGAACTTGGCCTGGTGTTTGGCGTTGAGCGCGGCGACGCCTTCGTATTCGAAGTTGAAGTGCCACCCCGGCGAGAGGATCACGTAGTCGCCGTCCTTGCCCAGCGCCTGCGACCAGGACACGGCGTCGGGAGCGCGGATCAGGTAGATCACCTTGGGGTTGAAGTCCAGCTCCTTCATCTGCCGGATCATCGTGATCCCATCGGGAGGCGTGGGCAGGGCGAAGACCGCGTCGGCGTTGGCCGCCTTCGCGCGCAGGATGAGGTCCGACAGATCGCGCGACCCGACCGTGTATTCCGCGGAGAGCACGATCTGGTATCCGAACTCGGTCGAGCGGGTCGTCCACAGGCCGGCCATCTCCCTGCCCCAGTCGGTGCGCTCGGCGAAAATCGCCACGCGCGTCGGCCGCTGCCCGGCGGGGATGGTGGCGTTGAAGAACCGATAGATGCCGATCGCCAGGTCCGGCGATTTGATGAACGGCGAGAAGAGGAACTTGAACCCCTGCTGGTGCACGGCGTGCAGCGCGAACGCGACGCCGCAGTATGGGATGCGGTTCTTCTCGGCCACGGCCGCCGCCGCGGCGTGGAGATCGCTGCCGAACCCGCCCAGGTACGCCACGACGCCCTGCGACGCCAGCGTGTCCAGCCGGCTCACGGTTTTGGTCGGATCGGATTCATCGTCGAGCATGATCAGCTCCAGCGGCAGCCGCTGGCTTCCCACCTGCACACCGCCGCGGGCATTGATGTCCTCAACCGCGAACTCGTACCCGGCCTTGACCTGCGCGCCGCCGCCGGCAAAGCGCCCGGTCAGCGGCACCACCGCGCCGAGTTTGATCGTACCCGCAGGAGCCGCGGCACTCCCCTGCGTTAGCATCGTCAGCGCCAGCCCGACGATCAGCAGCAGAACGGCTACACGTCGCATCGAGCTCACCTCCGGATGAGTTACTGCTTCCACACTTCGCGCGCGGTGTCGACGACCAGAGCCAGTTTGGCCCACTGATCGTCCTCGGTCAGCAAATTCCCCTCCATCGTTGAGGCAAAGCCGCACTGCGGGCTGAGGGCCAGGTGGTCGAGCGGGACGTAGCGCGCCGCCTCCTCGATGCGCTGGATCAGTTCCCGCTTCGATTCCATCTGCGGCCGCTTGCTGCTCACCAACCCCAGCACGACCGTCTTGGCGCGCGGCACAAACCGCAGCGGCTCGAACCTGCCCGAGCGTTCGTCATCATACTCCAGCAGGAAGCGGTCGACCGCCAAGGTGCTGAACAGTTTCTCAGCGATGGCATCGTACCCGCCTGCCGCGTACCATTGGCTGCGGTTGTTGCCGCGGCAGAGGTGGATCGCCAACACGACCCCAGGACGGTGCGCCTGCTCGAGGGCGGCGTTGTCGGCCCGGATGGCTTCCTCGAGCGCCTCTTCCGGCTCCCTGTGCATCTCATCGACGATGTAGCGCCGCCACTTCGGATCGATGTAGTAGCTGTAGCGGGGCGCGTCGATCTGGATGTACTGCACGCCGTCGGCCGCCAGCGCGGCGATTTCGGATTGCATCACCGGCACGATGTCCCACAGCAGCGCGGAATGATCGGGGTAGACCCGGTCGGTGATCCCCCACTTGAAGGCGATGGCGGGAAACTGGTTGGCGCTGGGCAGAGTCATCTTGATAGGCCCGGGGCTGTGGGCTTTCAGGAAGGCCAGTTCATGCGCGGTGAGCCGGCGCACCTGGCGGAGTTTTCCGGTGACGATGCCGGTGACGCTGCTCGGTGCCGTCCGCACCCCGCCCTGCCACGAGCGGCCCACCGCATCGCCGAGATCGAACCCCTCCACCGCATCGATGAGGTCGCTCATGAAGTTGCGCCGGCGCAGCTCCCCGTCGGTGAAGATCTCGAAACCCAATGTCTTCTGCTTGGCGAGGACCCGGAGGATGTGGCGGTCTTCGATCTCGCGGAGGCGGTCGGGGCTGGTGCCGGCCGTACGGGCCTCGAGGAGTTCGGCGGGCCGCAGGAAGCTGCCCACCTGATCGGCACGGTAGGGTACGGCCATCGGTGCCAACGATTTTCGCGCTCCCAGGAGGCGTCCCTGCCGTGAAACGCCGGAGGCGGAAATTCATCCGCCGCATCCATCGTTAGCTAGAAGCGAAGGCAGCGTCAGGGGGTGGGGAACATGAAGATTGGCATCATCGGTGCGGGAAACGTCGGCGGGGCCCTCGCCGGCGCGGCCGTGCGGGCCGGGCACTCCGTGATCATCAGCGCGAAGCGTCCTGAAAATGCTCGCGCGCGTGCTCAGGCGACAGGAGCGCGGGCGGCACAGTCCAACCCAGAAGTCGTCACCGGAGCGGACCTCGTCATCCTCGCCGTTCCCTATGCCGCCGTGGAGTCGATAATCGAAGAAGTCGGGGACGCGCTGAAGGGCAAGGTCCTCATCGACGTCACGAACCGCTTCCGCCGCGACGACCCTGCACTCGCCCTCGACGGATCCTCGAACGCGGAAGAGATCAAAACCCAGGCCCCGTCCGCGAAAGTGGTAAAAGCCTTCAACACGGTGTTCGCCACGCGTCAGGCGGACCCAAGCATCGACGGGACGGCGCTCGACGGATTCGTCGCCGGCGACGACCCTGATGCCAAGCAGGCAGTCCTTGAGTTTCTGGGCACGCTGGGCTACCGTCCGATTGACGCCGGATCGCTGACGATGAGCCGCGCGCTTGAAGCCTTGGCGCTGCTCAACATCACGCTCAACGCCCGCAACGGGTGGAGCTGGCAGACCGGGTGGAAGCTCCTTGGGCCAACGGGGGTCGGTACACCGTGAAGCAGACGCGGCGGGAACTGCCTGGACTTCACCACGTCACCGCTATCTGCGGCGACCCGCAGGAGAACGCCGATTTCTACGTGGGCGTGCTGGGCATGCGCCTGGTCAAGCGGTCGGTGAACCAGGACGACCCGGGGACGTACCACCTGTTCTACGCGGATGCGGCCGGCAGCCCGGGCACGGATCTGACGTTTTTCGCGTGGCCGGGAGCGCCGAACGGCCGGATCGGGGCGGGTCAGGCCTCCGCCGTCGCCCTCGCGGTCCCGCAAGGCGCGCTCTCATTCTGGATGGACCGGCTCAGCAACGAGGGGATCGCCTGGGAAGGTCCGTCGCATCGGTTCGATGAGGACGTGCTGACCTTCTCGGACCTCCACGGGCAATCGCTGGAGTTGGTCGCCGCCCCGGATGCAGCTGAGCGTCGCTGGGAGTTCTGGGCCGATGGCCCCGTGCCGGCGGAACACGCGATCCGTGGGCTGCACAACGTCACCCTGATGGAAGCGTCTGAGCAGCCGACGAGAGCGTTCATGGCCGAGCAGCTTGGATTCCGTCCGGTGGCGGCATCAGACAACCGGCGCCGCTTTGCCGTCGGTCCCGGCGGCTCCGGCGCGTGGCTGGACGTCCTCACCGCTCCCGGGACGCCGCGCGGCCGCATCGCCGTCGGCACGATTCACCACGTCGCGTGGCGAACGCCCGACGATGCCGAGCAGGAGCAGTGGTGGCGGCAGATCCGAGAGACGGGGACGCCGATCAGCGAGATCATCGACCGGTTCTGGTTCCACTCGATCTACTTCCGGGAACCCGGCGGCGTGCTGTTCGAGATTGCGACCGACGGACCGGGCTTTACGGTGGACGAACCCGCCGCGGACCTGGGATCATCTCTCGTGCTGCCGCCGTGGTTGGAGCCCAAACGCGCGGACATTGAACGGGCCCTGCCGCCACTGGTGGTATCCAGTCCGGCAGGGATTTCCTGAAGCGGTAAGAAGAAACCCGGTACCCACGATCATCTGACGAGGTGGCTCGGCATGGTGGAAGGCGCTGATCCGGCAAAGGTAGCATCGAACGTCTACAAGTTGGCCATGGAAAATGACCGGGTGCGCGTCTTCGACGTGAAGTTCAAGCCCGGAGACAAAGCGGTCATGCATGGCCATCCAGACCACGTCGTCTTTGTCCTGGAAGGCGGCACCAACCGGCTCACGTTTCCGGACGGCAAGTCCAGGGATTTCGACCTCCAGGCGGGACAGGCGTTGTGGATCGACGCCGGGCAGCACGAGACGGTCAACGTCGGCAAGTCCAACGTGCGCCTGCTGGTACTCGAGCTGAAATCGTAGAGGCATCAAAGTCAGCGCCGCGGCTTCCTGAGGTTCGGCGAGCAGGATCAGTCCCTCGCCCGGCCGGCTAGTCGAACCGGCCTTCGAAGTGCCTAGCGACCCCGGGACGCATCAACTCATAAATGGCAATACGCTGTCCACCCTCAGCGGCAAACGAGCAGCATGGCCCATGCGGAATCTCAAGCATCTGGCCGCGCGTCCAGCCGCGTTTCCTCCAGCGCGTTCATCTCCTGCTCAAGATCCTCCACCCGATAGATCAGGATCGGCACATCGCCTTCGAGGTGCTCGGCGAGCAGGACCAGCGGGCCGTGCTCGGACAGCCGGACCGCGGAAACCTCCGTACCCATTTCCTTGATCCGGAAGATGAGGGTGCCGCCGAGAATGTCGGTGTAGTACGCGACTTCGCGGTCGGGATGCTTACTTGGAATGTAGACGAAGTCCAAACTGAGAAGCACGTATAATGCGAACTATATGCCGCCCGACCCCCGCCCGCAACGGACCGCCAACGCGGTTCCCTTGGCGCCGCCGATCGAGCCGATGCTCGCCAAGCTCACCGACGTATTGCCTCCCGCCGGCGAGTTTCTCTTCGAGCCCAAATGGGACGGGTTCCGGGCGATAGTTTTTCGCGGGCCGGCCGACGTCTACATCCAAAGCCGCGTGCTGCGCCCGCTGGACCGGTACTTTCCGGAGCTGCACGAAGCGCTGCTCGCGCAATTGTCGGGCGGCTGCGTAGTCGACGGCGAGATCGTGATCAGGACGCCGCGGGGGCTCGACTTCGAGACGCTGCAACTGCGGCTGCATCCGGCGGCCTCGCGCGTCGCGAAACTTGCGAAGGAGACGCCCGCATCGTTTGTCGCCTTCGATCTGCTGGCCGCCGACGGCCGCGATCGAATGGCAGCACCACAGGCCGAACGCCGGATCTTACTGGAACGGGTGTGCGCCCACGTCACGCCGCCGATCTACCTCACCCCAGTGACGCGCGACCGCAAGACGGCGGCGCGCTGGCTCAAAGAATTCGAGGGCGCCGGATTGGACGGCGTCATCGCCAAGCCGGCCGCTGGTCCGTACCAACCCGGCAAACGCGCCATGATCAAAGTGAAGCATGCGCGCACCGCCGACTGTGTGGTGGCCGGATTCCGCTGGTACAGGACCGGAAAGGATGCCGTCGGCTCACTGTTGCTGGGCCTGTACGACGACCGCGGAAAGCTGCAGCACGTCGGCGTTACGTCGTCGTTCACCATGGCGGTGCGCAAACAGCTCGTCACGGAACTCGCGCCGCTACGCAAAAACGCGCTTGAGGATCACCCCTGGCGGGCGTGGGCCGATTTCGACGCCGGCGAGTTCGGCCGCATGCCCGGCGGGCAGAGCCGCTGGAGCGCGGGCAAGGACCTGTCCTGGGAGCCGCTGCGCATCGAGCGGGTGTGCGAGGTCAAGTACGACCATCTGCAGGGTGACCGCTTCCGCCACGCGGCGACGTTCCTGCGCTGGCGCCCGGACAAGCGGCCGCGGGACTGCCGCTACGACCAGCTGGAGGTCACCCCGCCTTACGAGATCGACCAGATCTTCTCGTCAGGATCGAGGGGTTCCTGATCCGGGCGCAGCTTCGCCGGGACGTGCTGCAGGTTCACGCGGATGCGCGTCCAGGTCGTGAACCGGCCGCGCATCGAATCGATGAGGACGTCGGCCGGCCGCAGGTGCGCCGCCGCGTCGGCGTGCCGCACCTTCCAGCGTTCCAGCCCGGCGAGCGCGTCCTTTTTGAGTTTCGCGCGGCCGATCTCGATCAGCGGGTGCACCGGAACTCGGCGCCCGGTCGCCTCCGATACGGGACGGCGGCGCGACGGCTGCACGCGTGGCGGTTCCCCGGGCTGCTTCTTGTAGTGCGGCGGCCACGGCGCATCGCCGAGGCCCTCCCGCTCATCCCGGTCGGCCAGGTCCAGCAGCCCCTCCAGCGATCCGGGATGCACGTCGATGTCCGCGTGCCGGTCGCCGATCTTCGCGAAGCGCCGCGGCATCGTCTTCAGCGTAAAGTCCTTCGGATCGCAGTCGTCCACTTCGTCCCACCTCAGCGGCGCAGACACGCGTGCGTCGGGGGTAGGCCGCACCGAGTACGCCGAGGCCACCGTGCGGTCCTTGGCGTTCTGGTTGTAGTCGACGAACACCCCATGGCGCTCTTCTTTCCACCACCGGCTGGTCGCGATGCGTGGAGCGCGGCGCTCGACCTCCCGCGCCAGAGCCAACGCCGCACGGCGCACCTCGTTGAAGCTCCACCGCGGCTCGATACGCACGTAGACGTGCATGCCACGCGAGCCGGAGGTCTTTGGCCAGCCGATCAACCCGAAGTCTTGCAGCGCCGCTTCGACCACACGTGCCACCTTGCGCACCTGCGGCCACCTCACGCCGCGGACGGGATCGAGGTCCACCCGCAGCTCATCGGGATGGTCGAGGTCGTCGGCGCGCACCGGATGCGGGTGCAGCTCGAGGCAGGCCAGGTTTGCCATCCAGATCAGCGCGGCGGCGTCGCGCGGCACCACCTCATCCGCGCTGCGCCCAGAGGGAAATCGCAGCGACACGACTTCGATCCACGGCGGGCGTGCCTGCGGCGCGCGTTTTTGATAGAAGAACTCCCCGCCGACCCCGTTGGGGTAGCGGACGAGCATGTTGGGCCGCCCGCCGGCACCACGCAGGGCGCCGGGGGCCACCGCGAGATAGTAGCGGGCGAGATCGAGCTTCGTGTACTTGGGCTTGGGAAAGAGGAGTTTGCGCGGGTTCGAGATGACGACCTCGCGGCCGTCGACGACGAGCACGCGTTGGTCGGCGCTCACTGGCCCATCCAGCGGTCAGCCAGCGCGCACGGTCCCGAACCGTTCCGCGGCCCTGGCGCGGGCGCGCATCGCCTCCACCTCGCGGTCACGCGGCCCGGCATTCGTGACCAGCGAGTGCAGCAGCACGTGGGCCACCGCAGCGACGTCTTCGACGGCGCGGGTGAAGGCCGCCTCGTTGGCCTTCGAGGGTTTGTTGAAACCCGAGAGCTTCCTCACGAACTGCAGCGACGCGTCCCGAATCTCCTCGTGAGTTGCGGGCGGGTCGAAGTTAAACAGCGTCTTGATGTTCCGGCACATGCGCGATCTCCTCCAGTATCGTCCGGGTCCCTGTCACCAAGGGATTCTATCATGGCGAACACCGCCATCCGTCTCTTCTTCCCGCCTACTTCCAGGGTCTACGACCGCAACGGTATCATGAGGACATGCCTGCCCTCAGCGCGCGCAGTCGGGCCCGCATGCCGGACCGCGCCTTCGCCTACGTTGACTCACGGGGCGGGCGGCGGCTGCCCATCCACGATGCGGCCCACGTGCGGAACGCGCTCGCGCGTTTCAATCAGGTCGCCTTCGAAGACGACGCGGCCAGGGAGCGTGCCCGCAAGCGGCTCCTCAACGCGGCCAAGAAGTACGGTATCGTGCCCATCGGCTTCATCACCGGCCAGCTGGAGTCGGAGAAGAAACGCGCCAAGACCACTGGACCTGCTACCGCGGATCTCCCTACGGGATTTGTCACGCTGCTGATGACCGATATCGAGGCGTCCACCCCGCTTCTCCACCGCCTGGGCGACAGGTATGGGGAGCTGCTGGATGACGTCCGCGGGATTGTTCGGGCCGCGGTATCCCAGGCGGGCGGCCGCGAGATCGATGTCCGCGCCGACGAATTCTTCGCGGTCTTTCAGCAGCCGCTGAACGCCGTCCAGGCCGCGTCAGCTATGCAGCGCACGTTTGGAAAGCGGAAGTGGCCCGAGGGATCTGACGTCCGGATCCGCATCGGGATCCACAGCGGCCGTCCCAAACTCACCGCCAACGGCTACATCGGCATCGCGGTCCACACTGCGGCGCGGGTCTGTGCCGCGGCGCACGGAGGACAGATCGTCGTATCCGGCCGGACCCGGACCGCCGTCGGACTGTCTGTGCCGCCCGACATCCGTTTCCGCAACCTCGGCCGGCATCGGCTGCCCGGGCTGCCCGAAGCGGAGGCGCTCTTCCAAGTCGAGGCCGATGGGCTCGCTGCCACCTTCCCACCTCCACGTACGAGAGTGCCGCGCAAGCGGGCCCCGACACCCGGACCTTCGCGCCGGCGGCGTTCCCCACCCGGAGGTCAATTGCTGCCGGAGTTCTTCCCTCCGCCCTAGCGCGGCTGGGTGCGTCCGGTCGCGAGATGCAGGATCTTCCCCGACGCCTCCGTGATCGGCGGGCGGCGCTCCACACGCAGAATGCCTGCCCGAGCCCACGCTAGGCTCATCACCCGCCGGGCACCCGAGTCTGGACCGATCGCGGCGAGGAACGCCTGCGCCACATCCTCCTCGGACACCGGTCCGACCGCCGGGTGGATCAGGAGCCGGAGGCGAGGCTCGCCGGCGGATCCCCAGTCCTCCACGAGTTGATAATGGGTCGGACCACCGCCGAAGCGGGCAGGCAGGATCTCTTCGAGCACGCGCACGACGTCCGTGTCCAGGAACGTCATGCCGGCGGCCGTCAGTTTCTCGTAGCTGCGCACCGAATGCAGATGGACCGGCCACCCCAGAAACTCCATGGGACAGCCGCAGGATCGTGGGGACAGAGTCCCAACGTCTCCCAGCGAGACGTTCAAGAAAACCATCGCGGTTGTCGGTCGGAGTGATGACACCAAAAGCGTGTCGGCCGGCAGCGGGCCGGGAGAGGCCGTATCCGCCTGGATGACGGCGTAGAGGTCCCCGAGCAGATGCATGTCGTCTGAGACCGCCGGATGCAGGCAGCCGAAGGCGACCGGCCCCGTCTCGATGGAGGAGTAGCGCGGCAGACCCCGCGCCCCCGTGGCGTTGATGACCCTGAGCCGGGCGGCCGTCGTGGGCTCCCCGATCAGGGTGAACCAGCCACCAGTCAGGTCGGTCCCCCCAGCCGCGGCGGCCTCACAGACCCGGACGGCGGCACTCGCGAACGTGAAGACATGCGGCGTCTGGCCCTCGCGCAACCGCGTTCCCATCCACGAGGCCACGATTTCGGCCCGATCGACCGGCACGTACAAAGGCCGCGGCAGCGCGCGGCCGGCCAGGTAGCCGCCCCAGCGGACGAGCCGCGCGCTCCACCGGTAGCGAGGATGAAGACCAGGAGTCTCAGGATCGACCTGCGAGAACCATGCCAGCGCCCCGGCGCCGAGGCTGCCGTACTCGATCTGCCGGATCACGGCGCCTGCCCCGGGGACCTCCCAGTCGGCATGAGCCCAGCGCGCGGCGGGGAAAGCTGCGTGCAGCAGGAGGCAGGTGTCCACCGCCCACTCTCTGATGTGGCGGATGTCGATGGGGACAGGCGTTCCTCCGCTGCGGCTCCCACTCGTCCTCACGGGGAGCCGGAAGCGTGCGGCCGCATTCCAAAGCCCGGCCGGATGCACCTCAAACTCTACGCTCCCCCGCACCACGGGCCGCCGGCCCTTGAACTCGTCGACTTCCATGTAGACGCCGGCGCGGTAGAGGACGCGGAGCGTTTCCTCGACGCCGTCGGCACGGACGAGTCGCTCCACGTCCGCGTACCCGCAGCCCGCGGCATCCAGCAGTCGACGGTACGGACTGTCGGGGTTCCGAAAAATGGCGGTGCGGAGTAATGCCAGGAAGTCATCGTCGCGATGCCGGAGACGCCGGCGGAGCGTTTCGGCCGCGTCGCGGGGAGTGATGGTGCGGCTGAAGATCGCCGGGAGCCCGGCGAGCAGGCGGATCCCGGTTCGGATCTCGTCGAGTGTAACCAAGGACCGGGGTTATTTCTCGAGCAGCGCTTTCAGGTCGGCGAGCATCGTCCTCCAATTCGCTTCGGACTGCTCGCGCGCTTGTTCGGTGGCGTTGTTGTCTTGCGACAGCGCGACCAGTGTCTGGGTGCCTTGTGGAGACAGATCAATGGTCACGGTGTGGTAGTTTTCCGGGACATCGGGGAGGCCTGACAGCGGGCTGAAGTGCGTGTATTGGAGGACGCGGGTCGGCTCCAGCCGGAGAATCACGCCTTTGTCTTCATAGGTCTGCCCCTTCCACTCGCCTTTCCACACAATCGGGCTACCGGTCTCCCACCGTGAATTGACGGTGGTCCCGAACATGTACTGCTTGATCTTCGCCGGATCCGTGAGCGCGTCCCACACCTCGGCCGCCGGAGCGTCGATCGTCGTTGAGGCTTGGGCGACCAGACCTTTGTCCATAGGGTCGTCCGTGTCAATCGAACTCCACTCGTTTTGAGGACTGCTCGGGACCGACGCGCCCCACGGCAATCTCGGCCCTGTAGTAATTCTCGCCGCGGATCGGGGAACCGGCCAGCCGGCGCAGTGTCGCGATCTGACCGACGTGCCAGAGCGCGTCGGCAACGGGACCCTGGAAGATCTTGTCGGGGGGATTGCCCAGCGGCGCATCGGAGGCAAGGTACTCATCGAGCAGGCGCAGCCGTTCAAAGAACCGTTCGACATCGGCGTTCCAGGGCTGCTCGGCAACCCCGCGCGCCCCGCGTTCACCTTTGGCGAGCCAGAACGCCCACTCCAGCAAGTCGCCAACGTGGTGGAGGATCTCCCCGGCGGAGCGGCACGATTCGCAGGCACGGACCGTTGAGAAACCCTCCGGAGCGTCGCGGATGACCTTCCCGCCGCGGTAGGCCAGCGTCGCAACGGTATGGCGGAGGAATTCACGGCGGTCATCGGTACTCAACGATGCTCACCCACCTGCAACGCTATTGGACGTTTGGCGCAGAGTGTCCTAGTTTGGCCAGCCGTTCATAGTTCATCCGAAACAGCTCGATGACCGCTGGAACGTCATCCGCCCCATGGATGAAGACACTGACCCAACCGGAATCGGGAAGGACGTGATGCGGCGAGGCCCGGCCGGCGGCGATCAACTCTTCTCGGATACGCACCGGAAAAGGCAGGTCGGCGAGCCGGCTGCCGTGCAGATGGCCGATCTCGCGATGGTCAACGCGGAACTCGACTCCGCCAAAGCGGTGCGGGTGCGCAGTCACCCGGGGCCAACTGGTGACCTCCTCTTGGATTCTCTCGGCGACGGTTTTCATGGGCCAGGGAACAACTTGGTGGAGACGGCGGGATTCGAACCCGCGACCCCCTGCGTGCAAAGCAGGTGCTCTCCCACTGAGCTACGTCCCCACGCGCCACCAATTATACGTGAGCCACCCGTTCCATGAAGAGTTCGAGCTGCCGTTCCTCATCCGCGACGGGCCAGATGAAGATGCGCTGCGCGCCCGCCGCTTCGAAGGCGGCGAGCTTCTCCGCGCACGCACCCGCCGGCCCGATGAAAACGCGCGCCGTAAGTTCCTCCTCGGACCGGTTGAGCGCTCCTGAAAGCGCGGACAGCGCACGGGCGATCGCAGTTCGATCATCAGTAACGTAGCAGTACGCGGTCGAGATCCCGTTCGGGAAACTGGCCGCATCCTTGCCGGCGGCGATGAGGAAACCACGTAGTGTTTGCCAGCTCTGGGCGAACCGCTGCGGGGTCGTGTTGTAGGCAGATGCCAGCCAGCCGTCGGCGAACAGCGCCGTCCGACGGAGGCGCGCCGGCGACGCCCATGCGCCGATCCACACCGGCGGCCCGGGACTCTGGAGCGGCCGGGGGGCGAGATCGATGCATTCAGTGCTGTAATAGCGTCCACGGAATGATGGCTCGTCCCGGCGCAGCAGCCCGCGGATGGCGCGGACGCTCTCGTCGAAGCGACCCCACCGCTCCTCGAAAGGAACTCCAACCGCGGCGTAGTCCGCGGCCGAAGATCCGGGACCCACCCCCACGATCAGCCGGCCGTTCGAAAGCACGTCGAGCGCGGCCAGGGCTTTGGCCAGCGGAACAGGACCGCGAACGACCGGAAGTGCGATCGACGGCACCAACGTCATCTCACCGATGTCCGCGATCACGGCCGCCATCGCGGTGAGACTGTCGAGAAACGGGCGGGGCGAGATCAGGTGATCGTTGGTGGCGAGGTAGCGAAACCCGAGTTGCGCGGCGCGCCGGACATACCGGCGCAACCCCTCAAGAGTCCACGGACGCTCGTCGAAACCAATGATCGGGAGGTGTGCGCCGTACTGCATGTGCCCATTCTAATGCGAGTCACTATTTCGAGGGAACCGCAACGGTTAGCCGACCTGAGTCATCGACGTTGCCGCGAGATCATGGTATAAGCAAGCCGCAATTCCTGGTGCCAGGCACCGGTGGAATTGCGCTGCCTCGCACTGCCCGCGTACGTTCAGTGCAACCTGTCAGTGCTTCGGGAAGCGTCCGGGCCGGAAGACGCCGATCTCGTTAATCCGGCCGTTGCGGTCGCTGGCGGGATCGACAACCATCGTGAACTGAATGCCGAGGTCGACGTACCGGTATGTCGTGACCCTCGCCGGGGGAATCGGGATGATCACGTCCGGTTGGCCGTACCCCCGCACCACATCATCGCCGCTGCTGGCGCCGCCAAGCCCCTGATCGGTCCGCCACGCCGGGTCGGCGGCGACGTCTTTGGTCAACACCCGCGTGTCTTCCGACGGAATGTCGTAGGAGACCCAGATCCCGAATTGCTTCCACTCGCAGACGCCGACATCGCGCGGGTTCAGCAGCGACCCGCAGTCCACGGGCGTGCCCAGCCGATGCTTGATCTCCGCCAGCGGCATGGCCACGGTGAGGTCACCGAGGGCCCGGCCGGGAATGATGACCGTCGACACACCGGGGGCAGCGGACACGGATACTGCGCTGAGGGTCAGGAGGCCGAGGGCAAGCAGGCGCAGCATGAAATCGATTTTCCCCGTCGTGCCATAATCAGGTTATGCCACCCGACCCGACCGCGTCACTGCGCGGCAGCGCGTTCCGCCCCGCCGACGTGCTGGCACGTTTGACTGCCCGCCAGCGTTTCGTCACTGTACTCGAACACGGCACCCTGCGGGTCGAGCTCTATGCGCCCAGAGGCACCGATCCGCAGTCCCCGCACACGCGCGATGAAGTCTATGTGGTGGTGTCAGGACGAGGGCAGTACTTTGACGGAGTCGACCACACGCCGTTCGAGCCGGGCGATCTCCTCTTCGCTCCCGCCGGCTGCATACACCGGTTCGAGGACTTCACGAACGATCTCGCGGTCTGGGTACTCTTCTACGGTTCGGAGGGCGGCGAACAGGCCTGATCCGGGGAAAAACGAGACTGCCATGCGGTTTCCCGAGGAACTCCTCGATTTGCTGGATAGTGATCGCGATGACGTGTGGTCCGTCGCGCTGGATATCGATCCCAGCAAACCCGAGCATCAAGCGACGCGTCCTGCCTACCTGATCACTCTGAAGAACGCCGTGCGCGAGATACTGGACGATCTGCCCAAGCGGCGCCGGCGCGAGGCAGAACCCGCGGCAGAACAGGTCTTCACATTTGTGGAATCGATGAAACCAGAGGGCCGTGGTCTCGCGATCTTTGCGGCCGCCGGCTTGTGGCGCCAGCAGTTCTTCCCGTTTCCTCTTTCCACGCGCATCAGCTACGGCCGCCCCAACGTAATGCCGGTCCTCTGGGGCGCCGATGAGTACGAGCCGTACGCCATCCTGCTGGTGGACAGTGAACACGCGCGGATCCTTGTCGCGTACCTGGGGACGGCCTCGGTGATTGAACAGGACACGCTGGTCCTCGATACCAGTGAATGGAGGTTCAAGGCCGGACGGCAGCCGAGTTTTGCGAAAGCGGTCGGGACAGGGGCGGCTCGCGGGACGCAGCGCGACACGTTCGAGGCCAGAGTGGAGGACCACGTGCGGCGGTTCTGGCACAAAGCCGCCGAAGCCGCGGCCAACTGGCTTGATGAGCTGCAGATCGAGCGGCTCATTCTGGCGGGACCGGAAGAGGCCACTGCCGCCGTTCGGAACATGCTGCCGGACCGGACTCGCGACAGGCTGGTCGCATCCATCACTGTGCCGGCGCACGCAACGCTGCCTGAGATTCGTGACCGCACGCTGGAAGCAGCGCTGCAGAGCGAGCGCAGTCGGGAGGAGGAACTCATTGCGGCCGCGCTGGAGCGCACGAGCGGTCCCGCGGGATCAGTCACCGGAATCGAGGCCACGCTGGCGGCACTGCAGCGCGGCGAAGTGATGACGCTCATCGCCGACCGCGAACTCGACGGCGTCATCGGACGGTGCCGGCGGTGCGGTTACGTCACGGCGAAACCACGCCAGCGCTGCGAGGTCTGTCGGGGCAAAGTGGAACCGACAACCTATTCGCAGGTTCTGCCACTGCTGGCCCGCCGAGGCGGAGCGCGGCTCGAGCTGGTGGGCAGCGAATCCGCGGGCGCGCTGCGCACTCTGGGAGGCCTGGCAGGGATTCTTCGCTACACGACCTAGCGATGGACATCGAATCAGGTTTCCTGCATGCAGAGGGCGCCCGACTGTACTACGAAGTCGCCGGCAGGGGGCACCCGCTGCTGTTGATCCATGCCGGTGTCGCCGACCATCACATGTGGGACGACCAGTTTCCTGTGTTCGCGGAGCGCTACCGGACCATCCGGTACGATACCCGCGGCTTCGGCAAGTCCGTCACCGAGGACGTCCCGTTCGCGAACGCCCAGGACGTCGCGGATCTGCTCGACCACCTCGATGTCGACCGCGCCCACGTCATCGGCGTCTCGCGGGGCGGCCAGATCGCCATCGCTTTTGCGCTCGACCATCCTCAACGGGTCAGCGCGCTGATCCCCGTCGCCGCCGGTGTCGGCGGCTACCAGGACACCAAGGAGCCGGAGGATGAACGGCTGCTGTGGCCGGCGCTGGAGGCGCTGTGGGAAGCAAAAGAATTCGAGACGCTGGCAGACCGGGAAGTGAAGGTATGGGTCGACGGGCCTCGTCAGCCGGAGGATCGAGTCGATAGCCGCATCCGCGAGAAGGTCCGCCGGATGATCCTCGACACCTATCGCGGACACACCACCGGCGGCCAGCCGCAGCCGCAGAAACCGCCCGCGATCGGCCGGCTGCACGAAATCCGCGTCCCGACCCTCGTCATCGTGGGTGATCTCGATACGCATTCCGTCCAGCAGGTGGCCGACATCCTGGCGCAGCGCATCCCCGGCGCGAGAAAAGTCGTCTTCCCGGGAACAGCGCACATGTTGACCATGGAGCGGCCCGCGGAGTTCAACCGGGTGGTGCTGGAGTTCCTCGACGCGTTGCCGGCCGGATCAGGTACGTGAAGCGACGCCGCGCACCTGTTCCAGCGCGGCCGCAACGGCAGTCGTCAGCAGACGCGTATCAGAACCGATCGAAATAAACCGGAAGCCTTCCTCAAGTCGCCGCACCGCCTCGTCGGCGTGCGCCGCCATGATCCCAGGAACCTTGCCATGGCGGCGGGCCGCCAGCAGCACACGGTCGAGGGCCTCGCGAAAATCCGGATGATCGAATTGTCGGAACAGCTCAAGATTTGCCGACAGATCGTTAGGACCAACGAAGAGCACGTCAACGCCCGGTACCGCCGCGATCGCGTCGACGTTCGCCAACGCTTCCCGGGTCTCGATCTGGCAGATCACCATCACCTGAGCATTCCAGTCACGCAGATATGATGAGAGATCGAGCCTGTAGCGGTTGGCCCGCGCGCCGGCCACCCCGCGAATCCCGTCGGGAGGAAACCTCGCGCCGGCAACCGCGCGCTCGGCCTGGTCGGCGGTGTTGATCAGCGGGACGACGACGCCCAACGCGCCCCGGTCAAGTGCTTTCTTGATCAGGACCGGATCGTTCCCCGCCACACGGACAAAGGGAGTCACACTCGTTCCGGCAAGCGCGCGGACCATGCCCTCGACGGTCTCCCATTCCGTCGGCGCATGCTCCGTATCCAGGACCAACCAGTCCGGCCCGAGGCCGGCGACAAGTTCTGCGACGGCAGGCGATGGCAGGCTGATCCAGTGACCCACAGCGACCCGCCCGTCGGCAAGAGTTTGCTTGACGGCGTTTTGAATCATCCCACCCGCATCGCCGCGCGGAGGCGGCCGGGGACGACGGGCAGGGACGTGATGTGTACGCCGGTGGCATCGGTGATGGCGCTGGCGATCGCCGCGCCGCCGGGAACAACAGGGGGCTCGCCGACGCCCTTCGCGCCGAACGGCCCGAAGTCGGACGGAACTTCGACCATCACGGTCTCCATCGGCGGCACGTCGGCCGCGCGCGGAATCGGGTAGTCCGCGAACGAGGCGGTCAACAGCGTTCCTTCCTCTGAATACGTCATCGCCTCCAGCAGACCCCAGCCGATGCCCTGCACCGCGCCGCCGCGCATCTGTCCTTCGACCGCGGCCGGGTTGATCGCGTAGCCCACGTCCTGGATGACGACGTAGTCCAGCAGACGGACGTCGCCGGTGTCCGCATCGACGCGCACCTTTGCCAGATGCGCCGCGAATCCGGGCGAGGACTTCGGGGACGGCACCGATCCATTGCCGAAGACGGGGGCGTACCGCGCGCCGAAACTCATGCTCTTGCGCGCCACCTCGGCGAGGGCCAGCCGTTTGTCAGGCGTCCCGCGCACCTGGACATGGCCGTCCGCGATCTCCAAATCGTCCGCGCGCGCTTCGAATTCCGATGCCGCGATCGCCAGGATCTGGCGCCGGGCGTCTTCCGCCGCCGCTTTCACGGCCGTCCCAACCGTGTAGGTGGTCTTGCTGCCCCCCGACATTCCGGCGTAGGGCGCCTGCTCGGTATCGGCGGTGAGGACCGAAATCTGCTCCGGCGGCACGCCCAGCACTTCGGAGGCGATCAGCGCCATCGTCGTCGCCGTTCCGGTGATGTCCACCGCTCCCATCACGATCTGAAACGTTCCATCGGTGTTCGCGCGGATGCATGCGGTCGCGGACTCGACCCCGCCGGGCCACCCGCCGAGGGCGACCCCGTAGCCGATCCCGGCGCCCCGCTCACGGTCTCTCCACTTCGGATGCTCCCGCAGCGCCTCGAGCACCTGGCGCAGTCCCATCTTCGCCCAGGGACGGTTGTTAGGCATCGGATCGCCCTGGCCGCTTGCATTCTTCAGGCGGAACTCGACCGGATCCGCCCCCAGCAGCGAAGCCATCCGGTTCATCTGGGTCTCGATGGCAAAGGTGGCCTGCGGAGCGCCGGGCGCACGGTACGCGCCGTTCGGCGGCTTGTGGGTCAGGACTTCGAATGATTGGATATCCAGGTGCGGGAAGCGGTAGTATCCGCCGAGGAGGATCGCGGCGATCGATGCGGGCGCGCCCGAGGATGCTCCTGAATCGAAGATGATCTGTCCCTGCAGCGCGGTGAGGGTTCCGTCCCGCTTGACGCCCGTCTTGAGACTGATCTCGCACTCCGGACCCGGATTCCCCATCAGAAAGTCATCCCGCCGCGACAGCACCAGGCGCACGGGGCGCTGCAGCATCATCGCTAGCGCGGCGACCAGCGGTTCCAGCAGCAGAATCTTCCCGCCGAACCCGCCGCCGACGGTCATCGGCACGATCTTGACTTTCTGCTCGGACACGCCCAGCGACCGCGCGACGTGGCTGCGCACGAAGAACTGGCCCTGCGTAGCCGTGTAGACGGTGACGGCCCCCGTGACGGGCTCGATGGTCGCGACGCTAGCGTGCGGCTCCAGGTACGACTGGTGCAGCCGCGACGTCGTGTAGGTGTGCTCGACGACGATGTCTGCGTCGCGGAACCCCGCCTCGACGTCGCCCCTGGTGAAGTGGTACTTCGCCGAGACGTTCTTGGGCGTGTGCTCGGCCACGGTCCCCGCGGACACGGTGGCGTGTCCGCCGGCCTCCTCATCCTCCTCGTCGTCCGCGGACACCACGGGCGCGTCATCGGACATCGCCGCGCGCGGATCGAGGACCGCGGGGAGGACCTCGTACTCAACGGTCTCGGTCAGGCGCTCGACGGCATCGGCGGCCGCGGAGGCGGACTCTGCCACGACGACCGCGACCGGCTCGCCGGTGTAGCGCGTCTCGCCGTTGGCCAGCAGGTCGCTGGACACGCCGTCGGGGAGATCGCCCTCGGTGACCACCGCGACTACGCCGGGCAAGGACCGTGCCATCGTGAGATCCATCCGCACGATCCGTGCATGCGGTTGAGGACTCGCTACCAGCCGCGCGTAGAGCATGCCGGGGAAGCGTAGGTCTTCCGTGTAGCGCACGGCGCCGGTGACCTTCTCGAGTCCTTCGATCCGCTTGGTTGGACGACCGATGGTCCGTGCCTCGTTCCTCGTGCCTCGTGCCTCGTTCACGATGGGGCGCCTCCGCCAAATCCGATCTCGTAGGTCTCGAACACCTTGTTGTACACGTCCAGCGCGGAGCGGTCGGTCATCGTGGAGACGTGATCGCAAACGATGCGATGCACGTCCGCGCCCGCCAGCCGTTCCTGCACGCTCCGGGGCAGCAGGCGGGGCTCGGCGACGAACGTCTCAAACAGCCCGCGCACGATCCGCCGCGCTTTCTGCTCCATCAACAGCTTCTCAGGATGATAGTACACGACCTCACGCAGATATGTGGCGAGCTGCCGCAGCTGGACTTCCAGCAAATCGCCGAGCCGGACCAGACGCTGTGGAGCCCGCATCGCATCCTCCGTCGAATTCACGCCGCCCCGCGCCAGCAGCCCGTCGGAGGTCTGGATGACGTCTTCAACGAGACGGCCGATCATCCAGCGGATGGCCTCGCGGATGCGCACGTCCTCCCGTTTGCGCGAGCCGGCGGGCAGATCGTACCGGGCTACCTCGCCGTGCACTTCCTCCAGCGAGAGTTCGACCTGGGTGCGCGCGACGTCATGGCGGGCCAGGAGCTGGTCGGCATAGC
>JBIOXT010000165.1:0-12289 GCA_044869795.1 bacterium
CCGCGATCCCGACGGTGTTGACCATCCACAACCTCGCGTATCAGGGACTCTTTCCGGCCGCGGAATTCTCGATGACGGGTCTGCCGCCCGGATTGTTCACCATGTCCGCCCTGGAGTTTTGGGGGCAGGTCAACGTGCTGAAAGGCGGCATCGTGTTCGCGACGCTGCTGTCGACGGTCAGCGAGACGTACGCCCGGGAGATTCAGACCCCGGAGTACGGGGCGGGCCTTGACGGCGTACTGCGCGACCGGCGCGAGGACCTCTTCGGGATCCTCAACGGGGTGGAGTACCGGGTCTGGGATCCGGGGACCGATCTGCTCATCCCGGCCCGCTACACCCCGGCGGATCTGCGGGGCAAGGGAGTGTGCAAGCGCGCGCTGCAGCAGGAGTTCGGCCTGCGTGACGACGGCGGCGTCCCCGTGATCGGGATGGTCACGCGGCTCGCCGACCAGAAGGGCCTGGACCTCGTGGCGGCGACCATCGATGAGGTGATCACCGCGGGCGCGCAGCTGGTCCTGCTGGGCACCGGCGACCCCGTCTACCATCAGCGGTTCGGTGCGCTCGCCGCGGCGCATCCGCAGCAGGTAGGGGTGCGGTTGGGGTTCGACAACCGGCTGGCCCACTGGATCGAGGCCGGCGCGGACATGTTCCTGATGCCGTCGCGGTACGAGCCGTCAGGCCTCAACCAGCTGTACAGTCTGCGCTACGGCACGGTGCCAATCGTCCGCCGCACCGGCGGTTTGGCCGATTCCGTGGTCGACGTCTCCCCGGCGACCCTGGCCGACGGCAGCGCCACCGGATTCGTGTTCGAGGATTACACTCCCGCCGCGCTGTTGAAGGCGATCGCGCGCGCGCTGGAGACGTTCCGGGCTCCGGAGGTCTGGCACCGGATCCAGGCCAACGGGATGCGGGCCGATTTCTCCTGGGCCGCCTCGGCAGGCCGCTACCGCCGGCTCTACGATCTGGCGCTGGCGCGGCACACCGCCGGCGCGCCCGCGGGGCGGCGGTAGGGGTTGGTCGTGCTGCCGCGAAGTGTGGGGCGGCTGGAGGGACGACGACGTGCCTGAACTGCGAAAAGACCCGATGACGCGGCGGTGGGTGATCATCGCCACCGAGCGCGCGGCGCGCCCCACCGATCTCACCCACGAAGAGATCGAGCCCAACGATCTGGACAAATGCCCGTTCTGCGAGGGACGCGAAGACCGCACGCCGCCCGAGATCTTTGCGATCCGCCAGCCCGGCACCGCGCCCAACACCCCCGGCTGGCGGGTGCGGGTCGTGTCCAACAAGTTCCCCGCCCTGCGGATCGAGGGGGACACGCAGCGGACCCAGGTCGGCATCTACACCCGCATGGACGGCGTCGGCGCGCACGAGGTCATCGTCGAGACCACGGACCATCACGCGCACCTGGCCCTGCTGCCGCCCGACCACGTCGCCGACGTGATCAGCGCCTACCTGCAGCGTTACAACGATCTGCGCGGGGACACGCGGTTCGAGTACGTGCTGCTGTTCCGCAATCACGGGCGGGCCGCCGGCGCCTCGCTCTCGCACCCGCACTCCCAGTTGATCGCGCTGCCGGTGGTGCCCAAGCGCGTGCAAGAGGAGCTGGAGGCGGCGGAGTACAACTTCGGCAAGACCGGCGCCTGCATCTACTGCGCGATGATCGTTCAGGAGATGGCGGCGGGGGAGCGGATCGTCTACGAGAACGACGCATTCGTGGTGATCGAGACGTACGCCGCCCGCTCACCGTTCGAGACGTGGATCCTGCCCAAGGTGCACCAGGCGGACTTCGGGCTGCTCCAGCCCGACGAGGTCCCCGCGCTGGCCGGCGCGCTGCACCAGGCGCTCTTCCGCCTGCACGCCTGTCTGAAGAACCCGCCCTACAACTTCATCATCCACACGCTGCCGTACAAGGAAGGCTCCAAGCACGCCTATCACTGGCACATCGAAATCATCCCGCAGCTGACGCGGGTCGCCGGATTCGAGTGGGGGTCGGGGTTCTACATCAACCCGGTGGTCCCCGAGGAGGCGGCGCGCTACCTGCGCGAAGTGTCCATCGACGCGGCGGAGGCCGTGATCTCGACGTCGCGGTGACCTCGACGCGGATGCCCGACCGCATCCTGCTCGGTCCGGGCCCGAGCATGGTGCCCCCCAGTGTGACCGCCGCCCTGGCCGCGCCCCTGGTCGGCCACATGGATCCCACGCTGTTCCCGATCCTCGAGCGCACGACGGCCCAGCTGCGGGACACCTTTCAGACGCGGCATGACCTCGCGCTGGCCGTCTCCGGCACCGGGACCGCGGGGATGGAGGCCTGCGTCGACACGCTGCTGTCGGGCGGTGACCGCATCGTCATCGCGTCGGCGGGGTTCTTCGCGCAGCGGATCGCCGAGATCGCCCGGCGCGCCGGCGCGGAGGTCACGCTGGTGGAAGCCCCCTGGGGACAGGCGGTCGACCCCCGCGAGGTCGCGCGCATGCTGGACCGCACTTCCGCCACTGTGGTCGCCGCGGTGCACGTCGAGACGTCCACCGGTGTCGTGCAGCCGCTGGAGGATCTGGTCCGCATCGCGCACGATCATGATGCGGTGGTCCTCATCGACGCGGTGGCATCGCTGGGCGGGGTCGACCTGCCGGTGGACCGCTGGGGGATCGACGTCTGCTACGCCGGGATGCAGAAGTGTTTGAGCGCGCCCCCGGGCATGGCGCCCGTGACGGTGGGCAGCCGCGCACGCGAGCGGCGGCGGGGCGGCCGGAGTTACTATCTGGACATGGAGCTGCTGTGGCAGTACTGGGCGCCGCCGCACGCCTACCATCACACGGTCCCGGTCCCCCTGCTGTACGCGCTGCACGAGGCCCTGCGGCTGGTCGGCGCCGAAGGCCTGGACGCGCGGTTCGCCCGCCACCGCCGCAACGCCGAAGCGCTGTGGGCCGGTCTGGAGGCGATGGGACTCGAGCTGCTCGTGCCCGTGGAGTCCCGGGCGCCGACGGTCACCACCGTGAAGGTACCCGACGGCATCGACGAGGCGAAACTGCGGGGACGCCTGCTGGCCGAGTACGATATCGAGATCGCCGGCGGCCTCGGGCCGCTGCGGGGGCGGATCTGGCGGATCGGCTTGATGGGCTACTCGTCACAGGCCCGCTGGGTCCTCCTGCTGCTGTCCGCGCTGGACGCGCTGCTGACCGCCGAAGGATTTCGCAGTGCGCGCGGCGCAGGCGTCGACGCCGCCGAGCGGATCCTGCGCGGCCCGCGTCTGGCCGCCCGCGACGCATGACACCGTCCGCCTCCCTCATCGAGGACCTCCGCGCCATCGTCGGCCGCCGCCACGTCCTCGTGGAGCCGGAGGACGTCATCGTCTACGAGCAGGACGGTTCCATCCTCCAGGTCATGCCCGAGGTCGTGGTGCTGCCGGGCACCGCCGCGGAGGTATCGGCGGTGGTGCGCGCCGCGAAGCGCGCCAACGTGCCCATCGTGCCGCGCGGCTCGGGGACCGGACTCGCCGGCGGGGCGGTGCCGGCCGAAGGCGGCGTGGTCCTCTCGCTGGCGCGGCTGAACCGGATCCTGGAGATCGATCTGCCCAACCGGGTCATGGTCGTCGAGCCCGGCGTGATCAATCTCGACGTCACGAAGGCGGTGGCGGCGGACGGGTACTTCTACGCGCCTGATCCGAGCAGCCAGGCCGCCTGTTCGATCGGCGGGAACGTCGCCAACAACTCCGGCGGCCCGCACACCCTGGCCTACGGCGTGACCACCAACCATGTGCTCGGCGTCGAGGTCGTCCTCGACGACGGCGAGATCCTGTGGCTGGGGTCGCGCGGACCCGACACCCCGGGGTACGACCTCTGCGGGGTGTTCGTCGGCTCCGAGGGCACGATGGGCATCGTCACCAAGGCCGCCCTGCGGCTGATGCGGACCCGCGAGAGCGTGCGCACCCTGCTGGCGATCTTCGATCGCGCCGCCCAGGCGACGCAGACGGTCGTGGACATCACCGCCGAGCGCATCATCCCGGCGGCGCTGGAGATGATGGACCGCGTCACGATCGAGGCCGTGGAGACGGGCGGGTCCGCCGGCTATCCGCGCGACGCCGACGCGGTGCTGCTGGTGGAAGTCGAGGGGGTGCGCGAATCGACCGCGCGGGCCGTCGCCCTCGTGCAGGAGATCTGCGCGCGCAACGGCGCCCGCGAAGTGCGGATCGCCACCGACGACGTGGAACGCCAGCGGTTGTGGAAAGGACGCAAGGAAGCGTTCGGGGCCTTCGGCACCCTGGCCCCGAACTACTACGTGCAGGACGGGGTCGTTCCCCGCAGCCGCCTGCCGCAGATCATGCAGCAGATCGGTGAGATCGGCCAGCGGTTCGGTCTGCGGATCGCCAACGTGTTCCACGCCGGCGACGGCAACCTGCACCCGAACATCCTCTTTGACATGCGGACCCCCGGGGAACTGGACCGGGTCGTCGAGGCCGGTGCGGCCATTGTGCGGGCGTGCATCGATGCCGGCGGGAGCATCACCGGCGAGCACGGCGTGGGTTTGGAAAAGCGCGCCTACATCGGCTGGCTGTTCACCGACGCCGACCTGGGGGCGATGCAGCGGGTGCGGCAGGCGTTCGACCCGGATGGGCGGTTCAATCCGGCGAAGCTCTTTCCGACGCCGGTCTCCTGCGCCGAGATGCGCCGCCAGCCCGGACGGATTCCGGCGGGGCTATGGATCTAATGACGCAAGCGGGCAAGCGAGGAAGCGAGCAAGCCAAAACTGCGCTCGGGATTCCGGAGTTGGACGCGTGCGTGCACTGCGGGCTGTGCCTGAACCACTGTCCGACGTACCGGGTCACCTCGCTGGAACCCGAGTCCCCGCGCGGGCGCATCCACCTCGTCCGGGCGGCGGCCGATCAGCGCATCGAGGTCAACGACCGCTTCGCCGAGCACATCTACCTCTGTCTGATGTGCCGCGCCTGCGAGACGGCGTGCCCGTCCCACGTCCAGTTCGGGCGCATCGCCGAGACGGCGAGGGCGGCGCTCGGCCCGCCGGGGTCGCCGCTGGCGAGGACGATGACCCGCCTGGCGTTCCGGCAGCTGCTGCCGTATCCGCGCCGGCTGCGGCTGGCCGCGCGGCTGCTGCGGTTCTATCAGCGCTCCGGGCTGCAGCGCCTCCTTCGGCCGCTGCTCCCGCGGCGCCTCGCCCAGATGCAGGCGCTGCTGCCCGCCGTGCCCGGCCGGTTCTTTGAGGCCGACCGTGACGTGCTGCCCGCCATCGGCGAACGGCGGGCCCGCGTGGCGATGCTGTCGGGCTGCGCGATGAGCGTGCTGTTCGGCCCAGTCAACGATGCGACGGTGCGGGTCCTGCGGCGCAACGGCTGCGAGGTCGTGATTCCGCGGAATCAGGTCTGCTGCGGGGCGCTGAACGTGCACAACGGCGAGACCACCGCGGCGGCGGCGATGGCGCGGCGGAACGTCGACGCGTTCCTGTCGACCGGCCCCGACGCGATCGTCGTCAACGCGGCCGGCTGTGGGGCGGCGATGAAAGAGTACGGCTATCTGCTGCGCGATGACCCGCGCTATGCCGCCGGCGCCGCGCGCTGTGCGGCGCTGGTACACGATGCGAGCGAGTTTCTGGCCGCGCTGGGGCCGCGGCCTCCCCGGGACCGCGTCGAGATGACCGTGACCTATCAGGATCCCTGCCACCTCGCGCACGGCCAGCGCGTACGCGTCCAGCCGCGGGCGCTGCTGCAGGCGATCCCGGGGCTCCGGCTCATCGACATGCCCGGATCGGACCGCTGCTGCGGGAGCGCCGGGATCTACAACCTGACGCATCCGGAGATGTCACAGACGCTGCTGCGTGAGAAGATGGCCGCCATCGCGTCAACCGGCGCCGGCGCCGTGGTGGCCCCAAACCCCGGGTGCATGATGCAGCTGGCCTACGGCGCGACGACGTTCGGGCCGGCCGTGAAGGTGTTCCACCTGATGGATTTGCTGGACCGGGCTTACGGCCCCGAGCAAGCGAGCAAGCGGGCAAGGGAGCACACGGAGCATTAGTCGTGGCGGATCTCGCCGCTGAGTTCGAAGCCGCGTTGGGCAGCAGCGCCGTTTCCACCGATCCCGAAGTTCTGGCACGCTACTCCATCGACGGGATGATCCCGCGGATCTGGTGCGCGCCCGCGTCGGCCGAAGAGGTCAGTGCGGTCATCGGTATCTGCGCGTCCTCCGGCGCGGCGATCACCCCCTGGGGCGGCGGGACGACCATGCAGCTGGGCAATCTGCCGCGCGCGGTGGACGTGGTGCTCAGCCTCCACCGGCTCTCCGGAGTGGTCGAGCACGACGATGCGAACTTGACCGCGACGATCCGGGCGGGAACCCCGGTCTCGGCGGTGCAAAATGCGCTGGCATCCCGCCGCCAGTTCGTCCCCCTGGATCCGCCCTGGCGCATCCGGGCGTCCGTCGGCGGGGTGGTCGCGGCGGCGGTGAACGGCCCGCGGCGGATGGCCTACGGCGCGGTGCGCGACTTGGTCATCGGCATGAAGATGGTGCTGGGAACAGGCGAGATCGTGAAGGCGGGGGGCAAGGTCGTCAAGAACGTCGCCGGATACGATCTGTGCAAGTTGTTCACGGGCTCGCTGGGCACCCTGGGGATCATCACCGAACTGACGTTCAAGGTGAGTCCCACCCCGGAAGTGATGCAGCTGGTTCTCATCCGAGGGAGAAGCGCCGATCTGATCTCACTGGCCGAAGATCTGCTTGGGTCCTCACTGCTGCCCGCCGCGGTGGTCTGGAGTTCGGGCTTCCCCCACCCATCGCTGCTGCTGCGCGCGGAAGGGTTTGCCGAAGCCGTGGCGCGGCACGTCGATGACATCCGGGACCTCGCCGGCCGGCGGGCGCTGGATGCCGCCGTACTCGACGGGGAACAGGCCGACGCCACCTGGCGCCGGGTCAGAGACTTTCCGGTTGTCTCCGATCATCAAGCCGTCTGGCGGTTGAGCGTGTCGCTCGCCCGCGTGGGTGCAGCGGTCCGCCGGCTCGACGAGATGACCGAGACGCACCGCGGCGCCAGCCGCTCCTGTGCGGATCTGGGCACCGGGACGTTGTGGCTGGTCGAGGAATCCGCAGGCGCTGACCGCTTCGACGTGATCCAGGCTTTGGCAGCAACCCTGGACGGTCGCGCGGTGCTGGCGGCAGCGCCACCGTCGCTGAAGGACGGCATCGACGTCTGGGGGAGCCCTCCACCGGGAGCGTCTCTGATGCAGGGAATCAAACAACAGTTCGACCCGCACGGGATCCTCAATCCAGGCCGATTCGTCCTCGGGCTATGAGATCTTCGCGCCCGCCCGGATTTCGGATGTTTGGATGTTTAGGGTCCGCCCGAGGGGGTAATTACTCTGAGCCAGCGAAAAGCGAGCCCAAGATAGATTGGTTCGTTCTTCGGAACTTGCCAGCTAACTAGGGAAGCGCACTCGCTGGCTAAACTTTTTGCCGACAACATTCGCGCATCAGGTCATCGATTCAGTGCGGCCCTTTCCCCTGCTCGAGATCGCGCAGATCTGACCGATCGATCAGGCGGCGAAACTGACGGCGCAGGCGCCAGCGGCGGATCCAATCCACCGGGTTCAGGCTGCGCTCGCGGCGGGTCCTTCGACTCGACGGTCCCGGCGGAAATTCTCCCGCGCGCCCGCGCAGCAGTTGGTAGCGCCCCCGGCGCACGTACCACCATGCCGCCGCGCAGCCGGCCAACGCAAACAGCCCCATCGGGAATGGGAACGAAAACCCGACCAGCACGACGATGAGGACCGCGAGCCAGCGCGCTTCGACGGGGATAACAAAATACAGGAGCAGGCGCTCGGCCGGGTTGATCGCGGCCCAGGCCACGGTGCTGGCGGCGAGCGGCAGCCAGAGTCCGGAGAGCACGACGATCCGCCCGCTCAGGGCCCCGCCCAGCGCGAGGGCGAGCGCGGGCGCCGCGGTGACGAGGAGCAGGAAGATCGTGTAGTCGCGCAGGCGCCAGGCCCGTTCCAAACTGCCGCCAAACAGCCAGAAGACGTATCCGCCCAGCAGCAGCCACAGGACCTGCGTGTCGGCGATCAGCGGGTACGTCAGCAGCGTCCAGGGAGCGGTCCACCAACTGGACGTTCGGAACACCAGGGCGCTCCACGCCGCGCCGAAGCCCAGGAACGCGGTGAGGAACGTCAACACATTCGCGGCGATGATCGTCCAGGTGACCGGACAGTTTCCCGGCAGGCGAAACGACACAGCACCCATTTCGCCCAGCGGGTCACGTCGGTCCTGCGAGGCGTGGAGTATGCTGGGAGGAGAGCCCAATCGCGCATGCTGCATCGTGTGAGCGTCAAGCGGAAGTCCTTTGCGGACTACCGGGACCTGACGCCGCCCCAGCTCACCGGAGAGATCGAGACCCTTGCCGGCCGGCTGCGGGGCGTCCGTCTCCTCCACCTGAACTCGACCTGGTATGGGGGCGGCGTGGCCGAGCTGCTCCTCTCGCTGGTCGGGCTGGAGAACGATCTGGGACTGGACGTCGAGTGGCGGAACATGGGCGGCGACGAGGGCTTCTTTGCCATCACGAAGGGCCTGCACAACGCGCTGCAGGGCCAGCCCTACGACCTGACCGCCGACGCGCAGCAGACGTACCTGACCGCCAACCGCGACGCCGCCGCGCAGATCGGAGCCGGCTACGATGCGGTGCTGGTGCACGATCCGCAGCCCGCCGCCGTGGCGCACTTCGCACGCGGAGGCGGCACGCGGTGGGTCTGGCGGTGCCACATCGACACATCGCATCCGGATCCCCGGGTCTGGGCGTTTCTGGGACCGTACGTCGACGACTACGACGCGGCCGTCTTCACACTGCAGCAGTTCGTGCCGCCCGGGCTGTCTGCCAAGCGGATCGCGTTCATTCCTCCGGCCATCGACCCGCTCTCCGCGAAGAACCGCGGCCTGCCCGGCGATCTGGTCGGCGAGACGGTGTCGGAGTTCGGCGTGGACATCGGCCGCCCGCTGCTGCTGCAAGTGTCCCGGTTCGATCCCTGGAAGGACCCCCACGGGGCCATCGCGGCCTACCGCCTGGTGAAACAAACCATCCCCGGCGTGCAGCTGGCGCTGGTCGGATCGATGGCCGGCGACGACCCCGAGGCGTGGGAGATCTACCGCAGCATCGTCGAGGATGACCTGGCCGACGACGACCTGTACGTGTTCACCAACCTCGTCGGCGTCGGCAGTCTGGAGGTCAACTGCTTCCAGCGCGCCGCGAGCGTGGTCATCCAAAAGTCTATCCGCGAGGGGTTCGGCCTCGCCGTCACTGAGGCGCTGTGGAAAGGGATCCCGGTGGTGGCGGGCGCGACGGGCGGCATTCCGCTGCAGATGGCCGACCGGGTCGGCGGATTCCTGGTGACAACCATCGAGCAGTGCGCCGAGCGCATCGTCTACCTGCTGCAGCACCAGACCGACGCCCGCGCGATCGCCGCGGCCGGGACGGAACGCGTGCGGGAGCGCTTTCTGATCCCGCGCCTGCTCCGCGACGAGCTGCGGCTGTTCGCCGACGTCCTGGGCCGCGCCCCGGTGCCCGCGGCCGGTAGGCCGGAGGACACGGCGTGAGCGAGCCGGCGGCCGCGTCCCGCGGCGTCCTCGACACCCTCATGCAGCGGCTGAGCCGCCACGTCCTCTCGATCGCGCGGCACACCGCCGACGACGGCGTCGCCACCCTGGCCACGGCGATCGCCTACGCCGCGCTGCTGTCGGTCTTCCCGCTGCTCATTCTCGTCATCGCGCTGCTCAGCATCTTCATCGCGCCCGCCGCGGCGCAGGAGACGGTCATCAGCGCGCTGGCGCCTTATCTTCCCGCCGATGCGGTCACCCTCGTCCATGACACCCTGCGGGCGGTGGTGCGCACGCGCGGGACGGCGAGCCTGATCGCCTCGCTCGTGCTGCTGTGGGGAGCGACGTCGGTGGCGAGTACGGCGCGCCACGCCCTCAACCGCGTGCTGAAGGTCAGCCGCCCGAGATCCTTCCTCGGCCGCAAGCTCGTCGAGCTCGCCCTCGTCCTCCTCGGCGGCGGGTTTCTCAGTCTCTCGCTGATTGCGTCGACGGCCCTGACGCTGGTCGCGGCGGTGCGGCCGCTGGCGGTGGCGACGGACGCGGTGCGCGGCGGTGGGGCAGCCGTCCTGCTGACGGCCGTGGGCCCCTGGCTGTTCTCGGCGGCGGCATTTCTCACCGTCTACCGGTTCCTGCCCAACGAGCGCGTGTCGTGGCGCAGCCTGCTGGTCGGAACCGGCGTGGCCGTGCTTTTGTTCGAGGGGGCCAAGGGCATCTTCTTCTGGTACCTGCGTACGCTGTCGGGCTACTCGATGGTCTACGGCCCGCTGGCGGGCGTGGTCGTGTTCCTGGTCTGGGTCTATCTCGCCGCGATAATCCTGCTCCTCGGGGGCGAGGTGATCGCGGAAATGGAGCGCAGCCGCGCGGAGGCCACGCGTGCCTGATCGCGGCCGGCTCGAGGCCATCCGCGGATCGCTGGCCGGCCGCGGGTTGATCCTGGTCAGCAACCGGGAGCCGTACCTGCACCGGCACGAAAACGGCGGGATCGTCGTCGAGCAGCCGGCGGGCGGGTTGGTGGCGGCGTTGGACCCGGTGATGCAGGCCGTCTCGGGGACATGGATTGCCTGGGGCGCCGGCGACGCGGATTTCGAGGTCGCCGATGCGCGCGGGCGCCTCCGCGTGCCGCCGGCAGCGCAGGCCTACACGCTGCGGCGCGTGCAGCTCCCGCCGTCGCTGGTCCGGTCCTACTACTTCGGCTATGCCAATCAAGCGCTTTGGCCACTGTGCCACATGGCGATGGACAAAGCGCGGTTCCGCCACGCCTACTGGCACGGCTACCAGGAGGCGAACACCCGCTTCGCGCAGGCCGTTCTGGACGAAGTTGAGCGTGAGACCAACTTCCACCTTCCAACCGGTCATGAGTCCGTTGTGTGGCTGCACGACTACCATCTCGCGCTGGCCCCGAAGGTGATCCGGCAGGCGCGGCCCGACCTCTTCCTCACGCATTTCTGGCACATCCCGTGGCCGGCGTGGGACATCTTCCGCATCTGTCCGCAGCGCGGGGACCTGCTGGACGGCCTGCTGGCCAACGACCTGATCGGGTTCCAGCGGCCGCGGCACGCCGAGAATTTCCTGGACTGCGCCGCACGCGAGCTCGGCGCGCGGGTCGATTTCGATGAGGGCACCGTCGAATACGACGGACGGCTGATCGCCACCGGCGCGTTCCCGATCAGCGTCGATTTCGCGGCCCTCGACGCCCTGGCCCGGTCAGCAGACAGCGCGGAGTGGATGAACCGGCTGCGCCGGCGCTCCGGCGTCGATGGGCGGACCGTCATCATCGGGGTGGACCGCCTGGACTACACGAAGGGACTGCCCGAGCGGCTGCGGGCGATCGAGTTGTTCTGGCGCAAGCACCGTCCGTCCCGCGGCCGGACCGTCTTCGTCCAGAAAACGGCGCCCAGCCGGACCCAGATCCGCGCCTACCGGGAGTTGCAGGACGCGGTCGAAGCCCGGGTCCGCCGGATCAACGAGCGGTTCGGCACCCCGGAGTGGCAGCCGATCATCTACCTGCCCCGGCCGCTGCCGCCGGCCGGCATGGCCGCGCTGTACCGCCTGGCCGATGTGTGTGTGGTCAGCTCGCTCCAGGACGGAATGAACCTCGTCGCCAAGGAGTTCATCGCCTGCCAGGTCGACGGCCGCGGCGTGCTGCTGCTCAGCGAGCTCGCCGGCGCGCGGCGCGAGCTGCCGTGGGCGCTGCTCATCAACCCCTTCGATCGTGAAAGTTTTGCGCGGGCAATCCAGCGCGCCGTGGAGATGCCGGCGGCGGCGCGCCGTGAGCGGATGCAGCACCTGCGCACCTACCTGGCCGAGCATGACATCTACGCCTGGATGATGCAGCTGATGGAGGCCGCGATGCGATTGCTGACGGCGCGCACAGGGACCCGCTGGCTGTTGGATCACCTCCCCGAGGTCCGCGGGCAGCTCACCGCCCGGCCGGCGGTCCTGCTCCTGGACTTCGATGGGACGCTGGCGCCGATCGTGAGCGAGCCGGCGCTGGCGGAGATGCCCGACCGCGTCGCCGGGGTGCTGCGATGGCTGGTCGACGCCGGCGTGCCGGTCGCGGTGATCAGCGGCCGGCGCCTGGACGATCTCCGGAACCGCGTCCGCATCGCGGGGGTGATCTACGTCGGCAACCAGGGGCTGGAGATGGCCGGTCCTGACTTCGCGTGGGTCCATCCCGAGGCCGATGCCGCGCAGGTGCAGGTCGCGG
>JBIOXT010000166.1:0-4904 GCA_044869795.1 bacterium
GCGGGGCCAGGTGAAGGTGGGGGAGGAAGTGGAGATCGTGGGGCTGCGGGACGCGGCGAAGCGGACCGTGGTGACGGGGATCGAGATGTTCCGCAAGACGCTGGACGAAGCAGTCGCCGGGGACAACGTGGGCGTGCTGCTGCGGGGGGTGGAGAAGGACGAAGTGGAGCGGGGGATGGTGCTGGCGAAGCCGGGGAGCATCAAGCCGCACACGAAGTTCAAGGCGGAAGTGTACGTGCTGGCCAAGGAGGAAGGGGGGCGGCACACGCCGTTCTTCACGGGGTACCGGCCGCAGTTCTACTTCCGGACGACGGACGTGACGGGGGACATCAAGCTGCCCGACGGGGTGGAGATGGTGATGCCGGGCGACGACGTGAACCTGGACGTGGCGCTGATCACGCCGGTGGCGCTGGAAGAGGGGCTGCGGTTTGCGATCCGCGAGGGCGGCCGGACCGTGGGCGCTGGGGTCGTGACCAAGGTGACGGAATAGACTGACGTGCCTCGAGCCTCGTTCCTCGACACGGTGGCTGGGCGGCACGAGGCACGAGGTACGAGGCACGAGGGACGGATGGGGGTTTCGGGATGGCCAGAGACATCATCACGATGGCGTGTACGAACTGCAAACGGCGGAACTATACGTCGATGAAGAGCAAGAAGAACGATCCGGACCGGATCGAGATGCAGAAGTACTGCAAGTGGTGCAAGAAGCACACCCTGCTTCGCGAAACGCGCTAGACTGATTTCGTAGGGGCGTAGCTCTAACTGGCAGAGCGCTGGTCTCCAAAACCAGATGTTGGGGGTTCGAATCCCTCCGCCCCTGCCATGAACCACTCGCTACGCTCGGGTTCATGGCGGCGCCATATGAATACCCTCAAAGAGACACGTCCTCCGAGTGGTTCATGCCCTGTACCCGAACGTAGTGAGTGGTACAGGGCCAGCTGAGATGCCTACTCTCATCGTCGTGCAAACCCGCCGCGTGCTCGTCGCCCGCTCCGCTCAGCGGTGGCACCTCTCGTCGCCGCTTGACGGTCAGCGCTTCACCTGCGCCGCGGCGGATCCGCATCTGGCGGGACGCGCCTACTGCGGTACCGTCAACGGCGGGCTGTGGCGCACCGACGACGCCGGTGCGTCCTGGCAGCAGATCGGCGAGGGTCCCGGATCTGCGCACGTCACGGCCCTGGCCGTCGACCGCCACGAGCGAACCCCCGCCGGCGGGATTGTCTACGCCGGAACGGAGCCTAGTCATTTCTATCGATCCGACGACGGCGGCCTGATGTGGGAGGAACGGCCCGGTCTGACGCGACTGCCCTCATCGACGGAGTGGAGCTTTCCGCCTCGTCCGCACACGCATCACGTGCGTTGGATCGAATCCGATCCTGTCGTCGCGGGGAAAATCTTCGTCGCTATCGAGGCCGGCGCGCTGGTGCACAGCGTCGACGGCGGCATCACGTGGAACGATCGCGTGGCCGACGGACCCTTCGACACCCACACGATGACGTCGCACCGCGGCGCTCCGGGGCGATTCTATGCCGCGGCAGGTGACGGATACTACGAGACCGACGACGGCGGCGCGAGCTGGTCGTCCCCGGAACAGGGGCTCCGTCACACGTATCTCGTCACGATCGCCGCGGACGCGGGCGATCCGTCCACGGTCGTCGTCTCGGGATCATCGGGCCCGTGGACCGCCTACGATCCGGCATCCGCCGACGCCTACGTGTATCGGCGCAG
This sequence comes from bacterium, assembly GCA_044869795.1. Classification (GTDB taxonomy): domain Bacteria; phylum Sysuimicrobiota; class Sysuimicrobiia; order Sysuimicrobiales; family Kaftiobacteriaceae; genus DASXUC01. The sequence goes on from JBIOXT010000166.1 coordinate 1,729, forward strand.
TCGGGACGCCAAATGGCAGCGCGTCGAGGCAGGATTGCCGGCGGCCCGCGGCACGGCCGTCAGCCACTTCGCCGCCACCGGCCGGGGCGGCGAGATCTACGCGGCGAACAACCGGGGCGTCTTCAGGTCCGTGGACGCAGGGTTGCGCTGGGCGCCGATCGATCTCTCGTGGCCTCCCGAGTCCGAAGGGGAGGGCGTTCAGGCCCTGCTCGTCATCGACGCCTGATCGTCAGCCGTCCGCGAGCGCGGCCGCCACCGCCGCGTCCTGCGTCATCGCCCGGCCTTCCGCCCACGCCGCCGCGAACGCATCCGGCGTCAGCGAGGCCTGCACGGCCGCGGTCACGCCGTCATACTCCAGCCGGTCCGCGGGTGGTACCGAGACCTTGGTCTGTTCGCGCATCGCCTCCGCGGCGCCGAGCAACTGCGCCGCCCGGTGGGACCGCCCGAGAGCCTGATCCAGCACCGCCATCCGTTCCAGGCAGCGCGCGATCCCCGGCACGTCCCGCATCTGCTGCGACTGCACCAGGCTGTCTTTGTGCAGCGCAGCCGAGCGCGCCAGGTCGCCGCGATACTGCGCGACGATCGCCAGATCGGACGTCGTCGCTGCGATGCATGACTTGTCGCCCAGATCGACGAACATCGGCAGCACGGCCTCGTGCAGCCCGGCGGCTTTCTCCCGTTCACCCTGCGACCAGGCAAGCGTGCCCAGCAAGTGCATCGCGTGGGCGATCGCATATGTGTCACCGAGAGCCTGCGAGACCGCGAGACCTTCTGCACCCAGCGCCGCGCCTTTCTTGAAGTCGCCCTGGGCGCGGGCGACCAGTCCCATGAAGTACAGCGTGTTCGACACGCCGTGCTGGTCACCGAGCTCGCGGTAGAGCCGATGGCTGTCGGTAAACAGCGCGAATGACCGGTCATACTCCCTGCGCATCCTGGCGACGCCTGCCAGTCCGGAGGTGGCAGCGGCGATGCCCGCGAGGTCGCCCTCCGCGCGGTACAGATCGAGACTCTCCTTGAACAGGTCCGCCGCCCGATCGTAGTCGGCCTTCCATCGGGCTACGGAGCCAAGCACCCGCAGGCACCACGCGATACCCCGACGGTCGTCCCGCGCTTTGAAGATCTCCAGCGCCTCTGAGGCCAGCGCCGTCGCCCGTGCGGCATCAAACTGAATCTGCGCGAGCCAGGCCGAGGCCGCCATCGCGGGCGCGACGACTTCAAGCGGCACGGGCCGACCGGTCCGAGCGGCGAGGAGTTCATCCAGCCACCGGCGGCCTTCGGAAATGTGCCCGTGTACTTGCCAGAAGGTCGCAAGGTCGGCGGCCAGGGCCAAGCCATGCTCGAGGTCGGATGACGCCAACGACCACTGCAGCGCCGTGCGGAGATTGTCGTGTTCGGCTTCAAGCCGCCGCACCGAGTCGGCCTGACCCAGGGCCTGCTTCGCATGCTCGCCTATGCCGGCGAACCAGCGCAGGTGGCGGTTTCGCACCACATCCGTTTCGCCGGCGGCCACCAGCCGGTCGCGGCCGTACTGGCGCAGGGGCTCCAGCAGGCGATAGCGAACGTCCCCGTCCCGGCGATCGGCGATGACCAGCGACTTGTCCACCAGATGCCCGAGCAGGTCCACGACATCGGCAGCGGCGAGGCCCTCACCGGCGCACACCGCTTCTGCCGCATCCAGCGTGAACCCGCCGGCAAACACCGACAGCTGGCGGAACAGATGTTGCTCGGCGGCGGGGAGCTGCGTGAAGCTCCAATCGATGGCCGACTGCAGTGTCTGGTGCCGCGGCAGCGCGGTGCGGCTCCCACCGGTCAGCAGGCGGAACTGGTCGTCGAGTCTGGCCGCGATCTGTTCCAGCGAAAGCGCCTTCACGCGCGCCGCCGCGAGCTCCAGGGCCAGGGGGATGCCGTCCAGCCGCCGGCAGATCTGCGCGATGGTCTGCGCGTTACCCTCCGTGACGGCAAAGGAGAGCACCAGCGATGCCGCCCGGTCGGCAAACAACTGCACCGCTTCGTACTGGGCAATCACGTCCGCTGCTCCCTGATCGCTGTCGGGCAATGCCAGGGGCGGCACCGGATAGAGCGTCTCTCCCGCGATCGCCAGTCCCTCACGGCTGGTGGCGAGGATGCGAAGGTCGGGACAGGTCCGCAGCAGCAGATCTGCCAGCGCGGCGCACGCCGTGACCAGGTGCTCGCAGTTGTCCAGCACGATCAGCACCCGCTTCAGGCGGAGAGCGTCGAGGAGAGACTGCTGCAGCGGACGGTCGGGCTGCTCGCGGATGCCCAGCGCTGCGGCCACCGCGTGGGCGGCCAGCGCGGGATCGCTCACCGGCGCCAGGTCGGTCCACCAGACCCCGTCGGGGAAATCCTCGAGCCGGTCGGCTCCCACCTGCAGGGCCAAGCGGGTCTTCCCGCTGCCGCCCGCGCCGGTCAAGGTGAGCATCCGCGCCATGCCCAGGCGGGTGCGCAGCTCGCCCAGCTCGCGGTCTCGACCAACAAACGTCGTCAGCTGCGCCGGAAGGTTGTTCGGGCGCGCATCCAACGAGCGCAGTGGGGGGAAGGTGTCGGGCAGATTCGCCGCGAGGACCTGCGACAACTGCACGGGGGCGGTCAGGTCTTTCAGCCGGTGCTCGCCGAGCGGCCTCAGCGTCACCCCCGGCGGCAGGTCGTCGGCGATCAGCGCCACCGTGGTCTGCGAGATCAGGATCTGCCCGCCGTGACCCGCCTGCGAGATGCGCGCCGCGCGGTGGACGTCCATGCCGACGTACCCGGAGGCGGTCGCGGTCGGCTCGCCGGTGTGCAGCCCCATCCGCACTCTGTGCGGATGCTCTCCCGGCCACCGCTGCGCCGCGATCCGCCGCTGGGCGTCCACCGCGGCGCTGACGGCATCATGCGCGCGGGGGAACACCGCGAAGATCGCGTCGCCCTGGGCGTCGACTTCACTGCCCCCGGCCGCCCCGATCGCCGCCGCCATCAGTCCGCGAAACGTCGCCAGCGCCTGCGCGTACTGGTCCCCCACCTGATGCAGCAGACGCGTCGATCCCTCGATGTCGGCGAAGAGGAACGTGACCGTGCCGGCCGGCAGCGTGCTGGCCGACGGTTCGCGGGTGGCCATTGCGTGCCACTTGGCTGCGGCTGACCCGACATCCTTGTCGGCGATTCCGCGCCGTTTGCGGGTG
>JBIOXT010000167.1:0-3876 GCA_044869795.1 bacterium
CACCCCGCCAGATCCTTGCGGACCCGCCGGGGAGACATTCGCTCAGAGGTGGTGTGCATTACGGCTCCCGTACCGCTATGCAGTTTTCAAGGTTCAGGGCGGGCTGCGAACCCGCCAGTCGCACCACTTACCTTAGCCCAGGGGGTAGCGGTTGTCAACCCCGAAACCTACCGATACGATGCTTCACTGGGCCACCCGCAGGTGATCGGGTCGCTGGCGGCGGGGCTGGCGCTCAGCCTGGCAGCCGGACTTGCCGGCCGCGCGCTGCGCCTGCTGACCTGGGGTGGCGTTGCGGGGGCGGTGGTCGTCGGAACACTCGTGTTCGGCTTTGGGGGATGGCGGCCGGCCGGACTGCTCGCGCTGTTCTTTGCGACGAGCAGCCTGCTCACGCGTGTCCACGCGGCGCGCAAACCACACCCGGAGCATGCCGCCGGACGAAATGGGATGCAGGTCATCGCCAACGGCGCGGTCGCGACGGCATTGGCAGTCGCCGGCGGCGTCTGGCCGGCGCCGTGGATCTGGACCGCGTTCGCGGGTGCAATCGCGGCGTCCACCGCGGACACGTGGGCGACCGAGATCGGGCTGCTCAGTAAGACGCCTCCGCGACTCATCACCGCGAGGCTGCTGCGTAAGGATCGCGTGGTTCCACCTGGGACATCCGGCGGGGTCACCTGGCTTGGAACGATCGGCGCCTGCGCCGGGGCCGCGCTGATTGCCGGAACCAGTTTGGCGTGGCTGCGTACCCCGTTCGCTCCGGTCTGGCTCGCCGGCTTTCTCAGCATGGCGCTGGACAGCGTCCTGGGCGCGACCGTGGAAGGGCGAGGGCAGGCGATAACCAACGATACGGTGAACCTTATTGCGACTTCCGCAGGCGCAATCCTGGCCAGCCTCCTCACCCGGCGATAGACTGCTGACCCCCGATAAGTACCTGGCACCCCGGTGCCAGGTACCGTGGTGCCAGGTGCTCCGGTGCCAGGTACCGCGGTGCCAGGTACTCAGGTGCCAGGTACCGCGGTGCCAGGTACTCCGGTGCCAGGTACCGTGGTGCCAGGTACTCCGGTGCCAGGTACCGTGGTGCCAGGCACCGACGAGTGTGCCCGGCGGTTGTCAGCGGACTTCGAGCATCCCCTCCATGCCCGCCTCGCGGTGACCCTCGATGGTGCACGCGAATGGGAACCGCCCGCGCCGGCGCGGAACAAACTGGATGGTCGCTGATTCGCCGGGCTGCAGGCGAAGCAATTCGAGGCCCGGAGCTTCAACGCGCATCTTGGAATCGCTGCTGACCACAGGAACGGTGCGCAGGTACTCTGCTCCAAACTGATGGGCGATCTGGCCGCGATTCACAAACTGTAGGGTGACGGGGCGTCCGGCCTGCGCGCGAATTACGGCCGGACGGAAGGCGAACTCGACCATCTCGATCCGGAGTGGGATGCTGGTCGGCTGGGCGAATGCGGCAGGGACGGTCAGGATGCCAGGAAGAACCAGCAGCACCACGTATCTCATGCGACGTCTGGTGGAGGGGAAGGCTCGATCAGCGCCCTCCCCTCCCCCATCGCTATTCGATGAACGGCGTCAGGAGCGGATTGAACTCGGCGAACACGCCGCCGGGGTTGTTGTACCAGATCCATAGATGGAGCGTGACAAGCGGCGGGTGCCAGAAGTTGAAGGCGGCTCCCGTCTTGGCATTCGCCTTCCCGCACTTCCCTTCCGCCGCCGCCTCCACAAAGGACCCGTCCATGTAGTGGCAGGCCGCCCCAAATGACCCGTACCGGGCGCCGGGGAGGGGAACCGATGCAGGCCGCTTCGGGTACACCCACTCAATCGCGACCAGCTGCCAGGCGTCATCCTTCCGGACATACACGAGGATAGGGGGCTTCGTGATGTCAAACCCCTCAATCTTGGGATTCAAGAAATGATATCCCATGTTGGGGATCATAGGCGTTATGATCATGTACCCATCCGCCTTCGCCTGCTCCAGGTCCATCGCGTACTTCGCCGTGGCGAGACGCGCCTGCGCGATCGCGGCGGCCACTTTCGGCGACACCGTCGTCTGCGCCTGGGCGGCCTGCATATGAGCCTGGGTGGCCTGCAGCGGCAGGCTTGCCGCGACGATCAGGATCACTGCTCCTGCCAGACAGAACAACACGCGCATCTTCCTCACCTCTCTACCAGTTGGATTTGGCATACGCATCGGGGTGGACTTCCCGGACTTCGGTGATCGTGTCGCAGGGGATCTCGGCGAGCCGGGCGGCCTCACGCACCGCCTGCGGGCTGGGTGCGTCATACTCGCAGAAAAACTTGCTGCGGTCCACGGCCAGGTTGCTGTGGATCCAGCGCACCCCCGGCAGGGTGCTGTTCGCCGCCACGGCTCTGCGTGCGGCCGCGTCGACGTCGGCCTCGGACAAGCCCGGCGGAAGCGTGCGTTCGATCACGTACCGCGGCATGGTTTCCTCCTTTGTTGGAGAATTGCCTTCGAAGGCTCGAAGGCTGCGGACAGCATAGCAAAGGTGCTGTGCTGCCCACATGGGCAGAGTTACCAGTATTGGGCGGGGGGCCCTACATGCGAATTCTCGAGCGGGAGGCGTTCCTCAAAGACTTGAAGGGATGGCTGCGGGAGGCCACCGCTGGAGAAGGCCGCCTCGTCTTTCTCGCCGGGGAAGCGGGGATCGGCAAGACGGTCCTGCTCCGCGTCTTCGCCCAGATGGCAGACGGGATCGCCCGGGTCGCCGTCGGGGCCTGTGACCCGCTTTCTACCCCCCGTCCCCTGGGCCCCCTGCTCGATGTGACCGGCGTCCTGGCCGCAGGAGCAGGAGGGCTGCTGGACGCCGGTGCGCCGCGGGGTGAGGTGTTCCAGACATTTCTCAGCGACATCGGCGGCGCCCCGACCCTCGTTGTGTTTGAAGACGCTCAGTGGGCTGACGAAGCCACGCTCGACCTCCTCCGGTTCCTGGGGCGCAGAATCAACAACACCCGAGCCCTCATAGTCGTGACCTACCGCGTCGAGGAGATCGGCCGTGGGCATCCCTTGACGACCGTCCTCGGCGACTTGGCGACGGCTGAGGCGGTACGGCGCCTGAAGCTTCCCCCGCTGTCCGAGGCGGCCGTGCGGACGCTGGCGTTGGGCAGCGATCTCGACCCCACGGAGCTGTACCGGCAGACCGGCGGCAATCCGTTCTTCGTCACAGAGGTCCTGGCCAGCGGGACCCCCGGGATTCCGGCGACGGTGCGCGATGCCGTCCTGGCGCGGGCTGCCAGGTTGTCGGCGAAGGCCCGGAGGGTCCTCGACACCGCGGCCGTCATCGGGCTCCGCCTCGAGCCCTGGCTGGTCAGCGACATCGCGGGGCGCGACGCCGATGCGCTGGACGAATGTGTATCCGCGGGGATGCTGCACACGCAGGATGCGCACCTCGTGTTCCGGCACGAACTCGCCCGCGAGGCGATTCTCCAAAGTGTCCCTCCGCAGCAGAGCCTGGCCCTTCACCGCGCGGTGCTGCGGGCGCTTCGCTCATCGCCGGCGACTCGCGAGGACCTGACCCGACTTGCGCACCACGCCGAGGCGGCCGGCGACGGGGAAGCGACCTTGCGGTACGCGCAGGAAGCCGCGCGGCGCGCGGAGGCGCTGGGAGCCCATCGCGAGGCAGCCGCACAGTATGCGCGGGCGCTGCGGGTCGCCGACGGCCTGCCGCTGGCAACGCGGGCCGATCTCCTGGAGCGCCGCGCCTACCAGTGTTTCCTCATCGCCCAGTCCACAGAGGCGATCGAGACGCTTGAGCGCGCCGTCCAGTGTCGCCGAGCCATCGGGGACCGCCGGAAAGAAGGGGACTCGCTTCGCGCTCTTTCGCGGGTTCTCTGGTGCACCGGGCGGATCCTGGATTC
>JBIOXT010000168.1:0-8159 GCA_044869795.1 bacterium
GCAAATTTGTAAACCGCGCCATTGTCGGTGAAGTCCGGCAGGCAAAGTGGAATGATCTGGGCGGCAACTTCCTCGGCCGAAGGCAAGGTCTCCGGGTCCTCGCCCGGCATGGCCTGGATCGTAAGATCGCGGAGATCACTGGGAATGTCGAGTTTATTACGGAAATGCTGAGAGATGACCTGAAGGGCCCTCAGGGCGAGGAGCCCCCGTCCTGAATCTGCCCGTGTCTTTGCGTCCGACTTGATTATGCTTACGATCTCGACAACCTACAATCCGGCGACAGATCTGGGGTACCTGCTGCACAAGAACCCCGCACACGTCCACACGACGTCACAGCCGTTTGGGACGGCGTATGTCTTCTACCCCGAGGCCAATGCAGAGCGCTGCACGGCCGCGCTGCTGCTCGACATCAATCCGATTGACCTCGTCCGCGCGCGCCGAGCCGGTGCGGCGCCTAACCCATCTCTCCGAGAGTACGTTAACGACCGCCCGTATGCCGCTTCGTCTTTCCTGAGCGTCGCCATCCTGCGCGTCTTCGGCACGGCGCTCGCCGGTCGCAGCAAGGAACGCCCCGAGCTGGCCCAGACGCCGATCCCGCTGCGGGCCCAGGTCGGACCACTGTACTCCAACCGGGGTGACGATCTGCTTCGTCGGCTCTTCGAGCCGCTCGGGTACACCGTCGATGCGGAGCGCCAGATACTCGACCAGCAGATCCCGGCGTGGGGAAGCAGCGACTACTTCACACTGACCCTGACCGCGGTTGCGCGGCTCAGCAACCTGTTGACCCATCTCTACGTGTTGGTACCGGTGCTCGACGACGAGAAGCATTACTGGGTCGGGGAGGACGAGGTCGAGAAGCTGCTGCGCCGTGGGGCTGACTGGCTGGCCGCACATCCGGAGCGCGATCTGATTGTGCGACGTTATCTCAAGCACCGGCGCAGCCTCGCACGTCTCGCGCTCGCCCGGTTGGCGGAAGAGGATCAACCCAACCCGGAAACAGCCGAGGCGGCGCACGAGGCCGAAGAGGAAAGCATCGAAGGGCCCCTGAGCCTGAAGCAGCAGCGCATCGCGGCCGTACTGGCTGCCCTGCGGGATTCGGGAGCGCGCAGTGTGATTGACCTCGGATGCGGTTCGGGCAGCCTGATGCGCGAACTCATGAAAGACCGGACGCTGGAACGGATCGGGGGGATGGATGTTTCATCCAGAGCGCTCGAAGTTGCGCGCGAGCGGCTGCGAATGGATTCGCTCCCGGCGTCGCGGCGCGAGCGGATCGCCCTGTTCCATGGATCCCTGGTGTACCGAGACCGCCGCCTGGCCGGCTACGACGCCGCCGTCGCGGTCGAAGTCATCGAACACCTCGATCCGTGGCGGCTGGCCGCCTTGGAGCGGGTCATCTTCGCGGAGGCCCGGCCGCGGGTCGTCATCCTGACGACACCCAACGCGGAATACAATCCGAACTTCCAGGGTCTCCCAGCCGGACAGTTTCGCCACCGCGATCACCGGTTCGAGTGGACCCGGGCGCAGTTCCAGCAATGGGCGGACGATACGGCGGCGAGATACGGCTACCGCGCAACTTTTCGCCCGATTGGGCCCATGGATGCGGTCGTTGGGACTCCCACACAGATGGCGCTGTTCGAACGAGGGACCACGTGAGAATCGAGATCCCCGAACTCTCACTGGTCGTGCTGATCGGAGCGTCGAGTTCCGGCAAGTCCACGTTTGCCGCAAGGCACTTCAAGCCGACCGAGGTGCTGTCGTCGGACTTCTTCCGTGCGCTCGTGTCCGATGATGAGAATGACCTCCGCGTGACGGCGGAAGCCTTCGACGCGCTGCACTTTGTCGCCGGGAAACGGCTGCGCGCGGGCCGCCTGACGGTCGTCGATGCGACCAATGTCCAGCCGGAAGCGCGGCGCCCGTTAATTACCCTGGCGCGGGATCACCACTGCCTGCCCATCGCCCTCGTCTTCGATCTGCCGGTGCGCCTGTTGAAGGACCGCAACCGTGCGCGCACGGATCGCAGCATTCCTCCTCCGGCGATCGACCGCCAGGCTGATCAACTGCGCAGGTCGCTCCGCACGCTGGGCAAGGAAGGGTTTCACGCCATCCACGTGTGGACGTCGGTGGACCAGATCGATGCCCTCACTCTGGAGCGCCAGCGGATCTGGAGCGACCGCCGAGACGATCGCGGACCGTTCGACATCGTCGGCGACGTTCACGGCTGCTACGACGAATTGGCGGCGCTGCTGGGCAAACTCGGGTACGTGGTCTCGGGCACGTCTGTCGTGCCCCCGGCCGGCCGGAGCGCGATTTTCATCGGCGACCTCGTCGATCGGGGACCTGACATTCCCGGCGTGCTCCGGCTGGTGATGTCGATGGTCCGCGACGGAACCGCCCTGTGCCTTCCGGGCAACCATGACGTGAAGCTTGTGCGGGCATTGCGCGGGCGGCGCGTCCAGGTCGCGCACGGGCTTGAAGCCTCTCTGAGCCAACTCGAGGCGGAGACGCCGGAGTTCAAGGACGAAGTTGTCCGCTTCCTCGACGGCTTGGTCAGCCACTACGTTCTCGACGAGGGCCGGCTCGTGGTGGCCCACGCGGGGATGAAGTCCGACATGCAGGGTCGAGCGTCGAAGCAGGTGCGGGAGTTTGCCCTCTTCGGAGAGACCACCGGGGAAACCGACGAGGTTGGTCTGCCCGTGCGCTTCAATTGGGCCGAGGAGTACCGCGGCCCAGCGCTTGTGGTCTACGGACACACGCCCGTGGCTGAAGCGCGGTGGGAGAACAACACGATCAACATCGATACCGGCTGCGTGTTCGGCGGCCGGCTCACCGCGCTGCGCTATCCGGAGCGGGAACTGGTGTCGGTTCCAGCGGCACGAGAACACTACCATCCGGCGCGCCCGCTCACACCGCCGGCAACGCAGGCCGCCACCGCAGGCGCTCTGCTGGACATCGCTGACGTTACCGGGCGCCGCAGCATCGAGACCCGGCTGCTTGGCAAGGTGACGCTGAGAGAAGAACAGGCGAGGGCCGCGGTCGAGGTCATGAGCCGGTTCGCCATTGACCCGCGCTGGTTGATCTACCTGCCGCCGACGATGGCGCCGACCGAAACTTCGTCTAAGCCGGACCTGCTGGAGCATCCCAGCGACGCGTTCGCCTACTACGCAAGGAAGGGAGTCTCCCACCTCGTGTGCGAGGAGAAGCACATGGGCTCCCGCGCCGTGGTGGTCGTCTGCGTCGACCAGGCCGCCGCCCAGCGCCGCTTCGGCTCGGCCGACGGCCGCATCGGGATTTGCTTCACAAGAACCGGCCGGCCGTTCTTCACTGATGCGGTCATGGAAGCCGGCGTGCTGGACCGTGTCCGGATGGCCGCAGAGGCGGCCGGGCTCTGGCAGGAACTCGATACAGACTGGCTGTGTCTGGACTGTGAGTTGATGCCGTGGTCTGCCAAAGCTGAGGAACTTCTCAAGGACCAATATGCCGCCGTGGGTACCGCGGCGCGGGTTGCGCTGACAGACGCTGCGGCGGCGCTGGAAGTTGCCACGGGACGCGGCCTGCCTCTCGAGGCCCTGGCGAGCCATACGCGCAGCCGGCTGGAAGCCGTGGCCCGCTATGTCGAAGCGTATCGGCGCTACGTGTGGCCGGTCCATTCGGTCGATGATCTGCGCCTCGCCCCATTTCACCTGCTGGCCTCCGCCGGAACGGTGCACGTCGATCGCGACCACCAGTGGCACATGCAGATGGCGGAACGCCTCGCGACCGCGGATGCGACCCGTGGTGGTGGCCGCGGCGTGGTTGTTCCCACCACGTACCGGAAGGTGGATGTTGGATCCGCAACCGACGTGGAGGAAGCCTTTCGATGGTGGGAGGATCTGACGCTCGGTGGCGCGGAGGGGATCGTCGTCAAGCCCCTGGATTTCGTGGCCAGAGGGCCTCGCGGCCCGCTTCAGCCCGGATTGAAGTCGCGCGGGCGCGAGTACCTGCGCATCATCTACGGTCCCGAGTACTCGCTTCCCGGCAACCTCGAGCGGCTCCGGGCGAGGGGCCTCGCTCGGAAACGCTCCCTTGCGATGCGTGAGTTTGCCCTGGGAATCGAGGCGTTGGAGCGGTTCGTCCGGGGCGATCCACTGTACCGGGTCCACGAGTGCGTCTTGGGCGTGCTGGCCTTAGAGAGCGAACCGGTGGACCCGCGCCTGTAGCCTTATCCCTTTAGCGCCCCGGCGAGGAGTCCGCGGAGGAAGTATCTTCCCAGGAAGATGTAGACCAACAGCGGCGGCAGCGCGGCCAAGAGCGCTCCGGCCATCTGCACGTTCCACTCGATGATCTGGCTGCCGGCGAGGTTCTGCAGCGCCACCTGAATCGGTTGGCGGGCGGGGTTGCTGGTAATGACCACCGCGAAGAGGAACTCGTTCCAGACCTGCGTGACCTCCCAGATCGTGGCCACCACGAATCCGGGCATCGACAGCGGCAGCATGATGTTGAGGTACGTACCCAGGATCCCCGCGCCGTCGATCCGCGCCGATTCGACCAGTTCGGTCGGCACCGTCGCATAGTAGTTGCGGAAGATCAGCGTCATGATCGGCAGCCCGTAGACGACGTGCACGAGGATCAGCCCGTTGATCGATCCATACAGCTGCACGCCCATCGTATGACCCAGCCACTGCAGGAACTGCACGAGCGGGATGAGCACGCTCTGGTATGGGATGAACATGCCGAACAGCAGCAGCGGGAAGAATACGTTCGCGCCCCGGAACTTCCACTTCGCCAGGATGTAGCCGTTCACCGAGCCCAGGAACGCGGCGATGATCGTCACCGGAATGACCAGCACCAGGCTGTTCCGCAGGTTGGGTGCGAGGTTCTTGAAGGCCTTGCCGAAGCTGTCCAGCGTCGCCGGATGCGGCAGGTCCCACATGTGGCTGAGACTGACTTCGCGGAACGACTTCAGCCCATTGTTCACCAGCACGAAGATCGGCACGAGGTAGAGGACGGCAAAGACGATCAGGATCGCATAGATGACGATGCGGCCCGGGCGCGGACGCCGTTCCGGAATCGTCACCACCGCCGGCTGCGACGCCGCGATCGTTCTGGCCATGGCTACGCGGTGGCCTCCTCGCGGGTGCTCCAGACCAGGTACGGGATGACGACGAGGGCGATCATGACCAGCATGATGATGGCGATCGCCGCGCCGTCGGCGAAACGGTTCCCGCGGAACGTCGTCTCGAACATGAAGATCCCCGGCACGTCCGTCGAAAACGCCGGCCCGCTGCCCGTCATCGCGAACACGAGGTCGAAGATCTTCAGGGAGATGTGTCCGAGGATGATGACCGCGCTCAGCGTAATCGGATTGAGCAGCGGCAGGATGATGTGGCGGTAGATCTGCCACTCGTTCGCCCCGTCCACGCGCGCCGCCTCCCGCAGCTCGTCGGAGATCCCCCGCATCCCCGCCAGGTACATCGCCATCGTGAACCCCGACAGCTGCCAGACCGCGGCGATCACCACCGAGAAGATGGCGATGCGGGGATCCGTGTACCAGGCCGACTTGAATTGGCCCAGCCCGACTGACTCCAGGAGCAGGTTCACCCCGGTGCTGGGATTGAGCAGCCACTGCCAGGCGGTGCCGCTGACGATGAACGAGATGGACATCGGGAACAGGATGATGTTACGGAACACCGATTCCCCTTTGATCTGCTGGTCGAGCAGGATGGCCAGCAGCAGGCCGATGGCCAGACACCCGATGAGGAAGGAAACCGTGAAGACGACCGTGTTGCGGAGATCAATCTGGAAGCGCGGCGACTGGAACAGTTCGATGAAGTTGTGGAGCCCGGCGAACGAGAGGTCGGGGACGAAGCTGTTCCAGTGGCTCAGCGAGACGTATCCGGTCCAGGCGATGAAGCCGTAGACGAAGATCCCGACCGCGAGGACCGAGGGCAGGACGATGAGGGCCGAAACCAGCGGATCGCGGCGGATGTGCATGTGCGGCCGGAAAACAAGGGAACGAGGGCGTGCGTTCCCTCGTTCCCCCGTTCCCTAGGTCCCTCGGGTTACCGGCACATCTTATTGTCGACGCACGCCTTCTGCAACGACTGCTGCGTGGCCGCCACGTTCTTGTTGGTCACGAACAGGTTGACGATGTCGTTGAAACTGGTGGCGAACCCCTCGGGCGCCGCCGAGCCGTGGACCTCGCTCGGCACCAGTTTGTTCTTGGCAAAGGCCTTCGCGGACTGCTGCAGGTAGACGTCGAACTTCCTCGGGTCGCAGTCCGTGCGCGCGCAGATCGACCCCTTCAGCGGGTTGAAGGCTTCCTGGCCTTCCCGCGACCCGGCCACCTTCAGCCAGTTGATCGCGTTGACCCGGTGCGGCGCCTTCTTGGGCAGCCCGAAGGTGTCGGTGACGACGACAAACGAGCCCTCCGACCCCGGCGCGGGGACGAATCCATACTCCACGTTGGGCTTCCAGCCTTTCGACGTGAAGTAGCCCGACGCCCAATCGCCCATGATGGTCATGGCGGCCTTGCCGTCGATCAGCATCTGCGCGGCGGAGTCCCACGTCCCGGCCGCGTGGTCGGTGTTCACGAACGTGAGGATCCTGGTGTACGTCTCCAGCGCGGCCTTGACGCCGGTGCCCGTCCAGCTGGTCCTCCCGTTCCAGAGGCCGCGGTAGCCGTCGGCCCCCAGCGTCGCGAGCAGGATGTCCTCGAACAGGTGGGCGGCTTCCCACTTGTTCTTGTCGCCCAGCGCCAGCGGCGTGATGCCCTTGGCCTTGAGCGCCGCGGCGACGGAGAAGAACGCCTCCCAACTCCTGGGCGCCTTCAGGTTGTTGGCGGCGAAGATCTTCTTGTTGTACCAGAGCACGTTCCCGCGGTGCACGTTGACCGGCACCGAGTACTGATTGCCCTGGTAGCTGACGATGTTGACGAGGTCTTTGGGATAGACGGACAGCCAGCCCTCGCTCTTGTAGAGGTCGGTGAGCGGCTCCATGAATCCCGTGACCACCCAGGTCGCGGTGAGCTCTTCCCCGCCGTGCACCTGGAAACTGTCGGGTGGATCGCCGCCGGTCATCCGGGTCTTGAGGACGGCTTTGGCATTCGTACCTGCGCCGCCCGCGACGGTCGCGTTGATGATCTCGACGTCGGGATAGCGCTTGGAGTAGATGGCAAACATCGCCTTCAGTCCGTCGGCCTCGCCGCCGGCGGTCCACCAGCTGAAGATCTCGAGTTTGTTCGCCGCACCGGCTTGGAGACCGGCGGCGGGCATCAGTAGGAGCGTCGTGCCGGCGACCAGCATCGCCATCGCTCGCCACCAATGCGCCACATTTGCGCGCATTCGTTCCACGTTTCACCTCCTCCGGGGAATCTACGGGCGCAGGTTCTGCGAGACGGGGAAGCGCTCCTGCGCCCGGTGGGCACGCGCGCCCGCGTTTGGGGAGCGCCGATCAGCGGACGAAGATGCTGCGGGGGAGGTTGAACTGGTTTTGCCCGGCGCCCTGGGTGCCCAACGCCACCCACCCCTCGCCGGTCATGTCGTCAATGCGGACGATGCGGTTATTGGCGGCGTCGGTGATGTAGATCCGGCCGGTGGCAGAGACAAACACGCTGGATGGGAGGACGAACTCGCCGGTTTGGTTTCCCCGCTTGCCGAACGCCGCCCATCCGGCGCCGCTCATGTCATTGATTCGGACGACGCGGTGGTTGCCGGAATCGGCGATGAAGATCCGGCCTGACGTATCCACGAAAATGCCCTGCGGCCGCCCGAGCTGACCAGGAAGGCTGCCGGCGAGACCGGGCAGGCCAAATTCAGTCCATCCTGCCCCCGACAAATCGTTAATCCGCACCAGGCGGTTTACGCCCGCGTCGCTGATGTAAATCCGTCCGGCATCGAAGAAGATGCCGTAGGGGGCCGCGAACTGCCCGGGCGGAGGCGCACCGACTCCTGTCGCCGGTGTCCCGTAGGTCGTCCACCCTGCCCCGCTCATGTCATTCATGCGGACCACGCGACCGCTGGCATCGGTGACGTAAATCCGCCCGCCGCCAAGAACAACGCCGACGGGCTGCTCAAACCGCTGGGTCGCCGTGCTTTCCAGCGTCGTCCAGCCGGCGCCGGACATGTCGGTGATGCGCACGATGCGGTGGTTTCCGGTGTCCGCGACATAGATCTGCCCGGCGG
>JBIOXT010000169.1:0-2157 GCA_044869795.1 bacterium
GGGGCAGCGGGCGGGGCATCCGATCACCCCCTTCCAGTTTCACATCACCGGAGGCAACGAGCAGGCGCCGCTGGGCGGGATCGCCGTAGCCACCTATGGCTACCAGTACGGGCTCTACCTCTACAACCGCCAGCCCGACTGCAGGCGGACCAACGTCAACTTCTTCAATCTGTTCGCCTGGGGCACCGACTCCACCGGCACTGGCACGCCCGACTTCTGGCTGCGCAACTACCAGACGGGCACGCTTCCGATCACGGTGAGCGCCGACAACCAGATCGGGCTGAACGGCTCCCTGGCGCACACTGGGGCAACGGTTGGCTTCTTTGGCGCCCCGCCCACGACCCGCCCCACCATCACCGGCTCGCGCAGCGAAGGGACCGCGCTGGCCAACCTGCTGGCCAAACTGGTCGCTCTCGGGCTGATCAATGACAACACGACGCCGTGAGGAACGCGCGTCCGAGTAGACCGACCCAGGACCCCCATGGGGATGGCTATGTGCGGGCAGGTCGGGGCGCGGCTGAGCCGAAACAGCTCGACCTGCACCTTCCCGGTGACGGTGCTCGACACGGACGTGCCGAAGTCGCTTAGTCCCGAGAAGGTCATCGTCAGGAACATCGAGGCAGGCACGTGCGGCGCCAAGCTGAACTTCGACGTCCCCCTCTGGACCAACTGTCTCGACGCGACGCTAGTCTGCCGCGATGAGACCGGCAGGATGGTGGACTCCAACTCCATCTTCCAGGTTGGCACGCACACGATCACCCGCACCGCGAGCGACACGGCAGGCAATTCCTTCACGTGCTCGTTCACGCTGGTGGTCAACGAATGGCAGAAGCCGGACATCGACTGTCCCGGTGACATCACCAGGACGGTCGCGCCGGGAGTCACCGAGCCGAGCATCGCTCTCCCCAACCTGGTGGTGACCGACAACTGTCCGGGCGCGACGTTCACCTGTGAACGGGACGAGGGCCTGGCGCAGACCGCTCCGTTCAAGGTGGGGACGACGATCGCGACCTGCACCGTGATGGACGCGGCCGGCAGCATTCGGAACTGCTTCTACCGGGTGCATGTAAAGGTGGACATCGGCAGCTAGCGGCCAGTTAGCGTACTGCAGAGGTTCCGCACCCCGCGACATGGGGAACTCCTTTCCTCTCCAGGCTATTCTACCGCCGCCAGGACGCCGCGGATGACGTCGAAGCGGTTGAGGGGGGTGATCAGGTAGAGGCCGGGGAAGCCGGCGGCGCGGAGGGCGCGGGCGGTCTCGGCGGCGATCGCGATGCTGATGCGGGCGCGCTCTTTGCGGTCCTCGCCGGCCGTTTCCAGCCGCTCGATGACGGCCGGGGGGACGACGATGCCGGGGAACTGGTTGACGGTGTGGGCGTGGCGCGGCGAGAGGATCGGCATGACGCCGGGGAGGACCGGGATGCCAATCTCGGCCGTCTTCTCTCGCAGGAGCTGTACGCGCTCTTCGTCGTAGAGCGGCTGGGTGAGGGCGACCTGCGCGCCGGCGGCCACTTTGCGCAGCAGGCGCTCCAGCTCCAGGTCGATCCCTTCGGTGCCGGGCCGCTCGCGGCCGCGGTTGTGGTCGAAGGAGGCGGCCAGGAAGAAGTGGTCGCCGTGCTCTTTGCGGATGCGGGCCAGCAGGGTGGGGGAGGAGTACTCGTAGAACGCCTTGTCGCTCGGCGGGCGGTCGCCGGTGATGATCAGGATGTTGCG
This sequence comes from bacterium, assembly GCA_044869795.1. Classification (GTDB taxonomy): domain Bacteria; phylum Sysuimicrobiota; class Sysuimicrobiia; order Sysuimicrobiales; family Kaftiobacteriaceae; genus DASXUC01. Next base: position 1,714 of record JBIOXT010000169.1, read on the forward strand.
ATAGCCGTACAGCTTGAAGGAGGCGAAATTCCCGCTGATGTCGGTCTGCGCCTTATTGCGACAGGTGTAGTGGAGCAGGATGTCCGCCTCGCGCAGGTGGGGGCGCAGCGCCTCCGCGAATGGGAAGCCATCCAGCCAGGGCCGGCCCATCGTGTGGTCAGCGACTGTGATGACATCGATACCGCAGCGCTCCTCCAGGTAGCGAGCGCCGTCGATCTTATAGGCGAGGATGCCGGGGTCTGCCTGCACCTCCTCGTCGGTCGGCGGGTCGATCTCGACGCAGGTCACAAACTTACCGGCGGCCAGCTTCGTCTGCAGCGCCGAGGGAGGGCGTGGGCCGGTCGTCTGGCGCTCCGGGAGGGCCGGGCGGGCGTAGAGCGTCGGCCCGGACAGCGTCTCCTTCAGGGCCGCGATATGCTGCGGGGTGGTGTAGCAGCAGCCGCC
>JBIOXT010000170.1:0-12659 GCA_044869795.1 bacterium
CAACCCCGAGGTAGATGAGTCCCGCCGACACCACCAGCCAGATGTGCGCCGGGCTGATCGTTGAATCGAAGAACTGCTCGAAGCCGAACCTCTCGTGCCAGTAGAGATCAAATAGGCCCCCGATGCCGAACAGAATGACGCCGGCGGCCGAGATCCCATACCCTCTGGGGAGCCATTCACTTCGGGGGAGTTTCATGCGCCAGCCGCGGAGAGCGAAGATGCCCATCAGGATGATCATGGCCGACCATGGCCCGTAGAGTCCGGCGTGCTGGGGGGTCAGGAATGACTCGATCCGAAATCCGTTGAGGATGTGGTGCCTGGCATCGATCGCTCCTCCCACGACGATGCCCATGATCAGCGTGATCATCAGCCAGTGAAACACGGTCGCCGCCGAGGTGGCTGCGGGTCGCACCTGGACCGGGGCTGCTTGCGCGGCGTGCGTCATCGCAGGCTCAACGTCTTGCCAGTTTTGTTGTCTTCGTCTGACCCGGCGGACTCCCTCCGGGGTCCTCCCGGACGCGTGGTGGAACGGGAACCACCACCTCTAGAGGCCCTTCGCCAGCGCAGTCTGAAACGGATCGGCCGCACCGACGAGCCGGCCGTCGGCCATCTGCCCGGCTGCGGTGGGGCTGGCGAAGTGAACGGGATAGAAGCCCGCCTCCGCCGGGACCACGACATACCCTCGGGCGCGCAGCTCGGCGATCACCTCGCTCCCGATCCGATCGTCGACAAGCAGCGCGTTGCCGCTCGCGTCCACTCGCGGCGCCTCGAGCGCCGCCTGCAGGTCCATGCCGTAGTCCACGAGATTCAGGAGGATTTGGGCGTTGCAGCAGATGATCCGGCGGCCCCCTGATGAGCCGATCGCGTACGCCGCGCGACCGGGGTGCCATGCGACGAGGGGCGCCATGTTGGCCGGCGCTCGCTGACCCGGGACGATGGACGCGGGCCGTCCGGGCTCCGGATCGAACCAGTACATGCCGTTGTTGAGCACGATGCCCGTGTCCGGGACGACGAAGCGAGAGCCGAAGGCGCCGAGGTGGGTCTGCGTGAGGGTCACCAGCCGCCCCTCCTGGTCGGCCGTGGAGAGGTGCGTCGTGGACTCATCCTGCGCGGCGGGAGGCGCGGCCGCGTAGCGTTCGGTGAACGCCGGGAACGCAGCCCTGGCGAAGGCATCGATCGCCTCCGCGGTCCCGTGGCCGTTCGCCCCGCCATCGAACGGGGCGAGATCGCGCAGGATTGCCGCGAGAGTGTGACCGCCGCTGCGGCCCGGCACGGTGGCCACGCTCCATCCGTGATACGTGACGGTGAGCGGATCCAGCAGGCGAGGCGCATACGAGGCGAGGTCATCCAGCGAGACGATCCCGCCTGCGCGCTGCACCTCGCCGGCGATCGCGCGGGCGATCTCGCCGGTTGTGAACAGGGCAGGCCCTTCGCTCCCGAGGCGGCGCAGCGTGCGCCCGAGATCCGGCTGCCGCAGCTTCCGCGGCTGCTCGCTGCGGGCGGGGGCGGGCGGGAGACCGTCCTCGAGGAAGATCGCGGCCGCCGTCGGAAACCGCCGCAGCGTGTGGGCGTCCACGGCGATGCGGAGCGTGGTCATCCAGTCGATCGGAAACCCGCCCTCTGCCGCGGCGATCGCCGGCTCGAGCACGGTGGCGAGGCTGAGCCGTCCAAACCGTTCCAGCGCGAGCGCCAGGCCCGGGACGGCGCCGGGCACCGCGACGCTCGATGCACCGTACAGGTTTGCCTCACCGCGGACCTTGCGCCACGCCCACTGCAGATCTGTGCTGGCGTAGCCGGCGTCCAGCGGATACAGGTCGGCTCGGGCGGCGAGCGGCGCCTGCATGTTGTAGTCGAGCACGGTGGTGTGCGCCGGCGTGTGGATGACCATGAATCCGCCGCCGCCGACCCCGCTCATCATGGGCTCGACGACACCCGAGCAGAACGCGGCCGCGACGGCGGCATCCACGGCATTGCCGCCGCGCTCGAGCATCGCCAGGCCGGCCGCGGTCGCCATCGGATGCTTGGCCGCGACCATGCCCCGGCGGCCGGTCGCCAGGGTCTTGCGGATCGTCCAGTCGGCGCGCTCCACTTAGGGCCGCTCCTGGAGAGCCGTGCACAGGCGCCGAAAGGATTCGACGTACCGGTAGTTCACCGCCGTGTGGTCGTCGTCGAACTCCTGGTACTCGTGCGGGATGCCGAGGTGGTGGAGCATGCGGTCGAGGAGCCGGGCGCCGAAGTGGGAGTTGAACTGGTCGCGGCTGCCGCACTCGAAGTAGAGGAGCCGCAGCGAGCGGAGGGCGTCGGCGTGCGCCACCGCCATCCGCGCGGGGTCCCAGGCCAGCCACCGCGCCATCACCGCCTCCTGCGGCTCGCCGGTATCCACGTCGAACGGCAGATCGAAGCCCCAAGGATGCTCGGGATTCGGCGAGTACGCCATGGCCATCGCCACCGCCGTGGCGAGCGCCCCGCTGATATCGTCGGGTTTCTTGGGGGCCGCGCGGAATGCCCGCAGCAGCCCCTCGACCCCGCCGTACTTGCGAATCGTGTCCGCGGCTTTCCAGAAGCCCGACCCGTAGCAGGCCTCGAAGTAGATGTCGCCGCTGTGGGACGCCGCCGCCCCGAAGACTTCGGGATGGCGCATCGCCAGCACGAGCGCGGCATAGCCTCCGCTCGACTTCCCGTCGAGGCCCCGATGCTCGCGGCCGGGGAGCGTGCGGTAGGTGCGGTCCACGAACTCAACGAGCTCGAGCGTGGCGTCTTCGTAGCGGCCGTTGTACGTCGAGTTGATGAACTGGCTTCCCCCGTAGGTTGTGTTGCCGTCCGCCATCACCAGGATGACCGGCGGGGCGCCTTCGACGATGACGCGGTCGATCAGCTCCGGGATTGACGGGATCCAGGCATGCCGGTTCACCTGACTGAGCGCCGTGCCGGTGAAGCCGTGCAGCCAGTAGATGACCGGATACCGGCGGGCCGACGCGCTGTAGCCCGGAGGGAGGTACACGGGGATCGGCCGGCTGGCGGGGTCGCCCAGCAGGTTCCCGCGGAGGGCCGCGCTATCGAACTCTTCGATCACCACCCGCCCCGTCAGGTCGGTCATCTCCGTGCAGGGTTCCTTTCGGATCGGTTAGGTCTCGCGGTCGCGGCGCCTGCGTCGCCAGCCGACCGTGAGGCGCGCCATCTGGTTCGGCTCGCGGGCATCGTACAGCCATCGGATCGCCGTGTCGAGGATGTGCCGCTGCGTGTCCCGGTCCCCAGGTTCGCCGTACGGGTTGCCGTAGGGGAAGCGGACGTACAGCGCCCGCGGCACGCCCACGCCATAGCTCACGGTGGGCACCATCGTCAGGCTGACCGTGGCGATGCCGGAGCGTTCCAACACGTTCTGGGCCAGTCCGACCGACCGGTGGCACATCGGTCAGCCCGGCGAGAACACCGCCGCGTCCACGCCGTCTTCCCGAAACCGCGCGGCGATCTCCGGCGCGGTGACGGACTGGAAACCGCGGGGATCGGGGATGAACCCCATGCAGCCGGCGTGCCACGCCGCGACGCTCCCCACGACACGCTCGGCGGCGAGCTCGCGCAGGCGGTCGATCGGGAACATGCAGTTCGGATCTGCATCGGGGTCGGTGTGATCGTAATGATCATGCGCGAACCGCAGCCGGGCAGCGTCCACGTCGCCGGGGATCCAGCGCACCGTGTCGTCGCCCGCATGAGACACCAGGTTGAAGGGCGGTTGACCCGCCACATACGCGCCGCCGGTCGACACGAGGGCCACGCGGATCTCCGGGGCCGGTTTGGCGAGAAGATGGAACGCGAGCGCCCCGTTGCGGGTCGGCACGAAATAGCCGGCGTGCGAGACAAGCGAGCGCTCATTGTAGGCCGCCCACTGCGCCTCGAGGTCGGCGATGTGGAACGGTACCACCTCCATCGTCATCCCGCCGGCCTGCGGGCCCTGCGGCGCCAGCTGACGGGAATCCGCCGCATCAGGTTCGGGGCGCCGGCCTCGTGCAGCCACCGCAGGGCGCACTGCAGAATCGCGCGCTGCATCACGGCGTCGCCCGGCTCACCGTACGGGTTGCCGTAGGGGAAGCGTACGTAGAGCGCGCGGGGGACGCCGACCGTATACGAAAGGTACGGCACGAGTGACAGACTCACGGTGGCGATTCCGGCGGCCTCGACGCGGTTCTGCACCAACCCCACGGATCGGTGACAGATCGGTCAGCCCGGCGAGAACACGGCCGCGTCCACGCGGTCGTCCTGCCAGCGTTGAACGATCTCCGGGACGGCATGGTGGAGGAGCGCCGCCGGGTCTGGGTTCCAGCCCATGAAGCCGAGGTGCCATGCCGCGACGCTCCCCACGACGCGCTCGGCGGCGAGCTCGCGCAGGCGGTCGATCGGGAACATGCAGTTCGGATCTCGGTCGGGGTCGGTGTGGTCGTAATGGTCATGCGCGAATCGCAGCCGCGAGCTGTCCACATCGCCGGGGATCCAGCGCAGCGAGTAGTCGCCGCTGTGCGAGACGAGATCGAACGGTTGTGCCGTGGCCGGGTGGACTCCGCCCGACGACGCGAGCGCCACCCGCATCGCGGCGAGCGGCTTGGCGGGGCGGTGGAACACGACGTCGGCGTTCCGCAGCGGGTTGAACCGGCCGGCGTGCGACACGGCGCACCGGGCGTTGTCCGCCTCCCACAGCGCCTCCCGGTCGGGAAGCTCGAACGGCTGCAGTGGCCACGGCTCGCGCCCGTTCTCCGGCACGCTCACCCGGGATCCGTCAGTCGTACCGGTACGGGAACAGCGGGACGCCGGGATGGTTCGCCGGGTGGCCGATGGCGTAGGGCGTATCGTAACTGTCAATCTGGTACCAGATCTCCTCGGGACCGTGGATCATCGCGTCCTGCCACAGGTCCACGACGGCGCCCCGCGACTCGATCACACCAATCGCGGCGTCCGCGTCGGCCGTGTCGAACGCGATGTGGTTCAGCCGGGTCGCCTCGATGCCGCGCCGAAGGAACAGGGGCAGGAAGCTGACCCGCCGGCCGACCGCATCGAGCGGCGCGTCGCGGTACTTGAGGGTCAGGATGAACTCGCCGCGCCGGTCGAAGCTCTGCAGCAGATCCATGCCGAAGACCTGCTCCATCCAGTCCAGCGTGGGCTGGTGGGCGGCGACGTCGAGCGCCGCGTGGTGCACCCCGCGCACCAAGCCCGGCAGATTCGGATCGAGCTCCATGTCGGCCATCTTGGTGAACGGGTCGCCGGCGGGCATCGGGCGCGGGTCGGTCAGGCTGTCGATCTTGAAGGCGAGCCCGGCGGGACCGACGATGATGTCCTCGCCGTCGACCTCGTAGCCGCGGCGGCGCAGGCCGGCGACGGCCTCCTCGACCGGTTCCTCGACGGCCACGGCGATGTACCGCAGGCGGCCGCGGGGGATGAACGGGCGGTTGTACAGCACGAGGACCGGCTGTGTTCCGCGCTGGAACAGCGGTGTCCCGATCAGCCGCACGTACTCCCCGCGCCAGTAGCCGTGCTGCAGCAGCTGCAGCCCGAACACGTCGCGCAGGTACCGCTCCATCCGCGTCGGGCTCGATAGCTCCAGCGCGAGGTGGGTGATGCGTGTCGCCCGCACCGGCTACCGGCCCGCTTTCGCGGGCGTCTTCGGCTGGTACCGCGCGAACGCGTCGCGCCCCTCGGGCGGGTAGGGGATGAAGGTCACGCCCGTCGGGTTCGCCGGATGGTCCACCGGGTACGGCGTGTCGTAGCTGTCGATCTGATACCACACCTCCTCCGGGCCGTGGATCATCGCATCCTGCCAGAGGTCCACCTTCGGCCCTCTGGCCTCCACCTCGGTGATCGCCCCTTCGGCGTCGGCGACATCGAAGGCGATATGGTTGAGCTCGACCCGCGTCGTGCCGTGCCGCAGAAACTGCGGGAAGAGACTGCGCGGCCGGCCGATCGTGTCGCGCGGGGCGTCGCTGTACTTGACGCTGGAGATGATCTCGCCGCGGCGGTCGTGCGTGGTGCGGTGGTCGAGGCCGAAGGTCTTCTCGAGCCACGCGAGCACCGGCTCGTGCTCGGGCACGTCGGGCGCGATGTGGTGGATGCCGCGCCACAGGCACGGCAGATCGGGATCGACGGGCTCGTCGACCATCTTCGTCGAGGGATCGTTGACCGGCAGTGGACGCGGTTCGGTGTAGCTGTCGATCTTCAGGTGGAAGTCGAACGGCGCGACCACGATGTCCTCGCCGTCGACCACGTAGCCGCGGCGGCGCAGATCGGCGACGGCCTGTGCGATCGGCTGGTCGACGGCAATGCCGACATGGCGCAGGCGGCCGCGGGGGATGAAGGGACGGTTATACAGGATGAGGAAGCCGGGATTCTCGCGCTGGTGATGGGGCGAGCCGACCACTCGGACGTACTCGCCCTTCCAGTAGCCCTGCCGCAGCAGCTGCAGCCCGAACACGTCCCGCAGCCACCGCTCTGTCCGCGTCGGCGATGACAGCTCCAGCGCCATGTGCGTGATCCCCAGCACCCGCATGGTCAGCCCTCCTCGGGGGAAGCGAAATCTCTGCATGAGGTATGATATAATACCACTTGTCGGCAGGTCAATTGGCAGCCTCGCGCGCCCGCGGTTCAGGACTCCAGGACAGCCCCATCGTCGGCATCTACATACTCGGCGTGGCGTTCGTCATGGCCTGGCATACGGTCACCCCGCTCATCCCGCTCTATGCCGCCTCGCTCGGTGCATCTGCGCTCGGCGTCGGCGCGGTCGTCGGCGCCTCGACGATCTTCCCCTTCGTACTGGGGATCCACTTGGGCGCGGCATCGGATCGCTACGGGCCGGGCCGCCTGGCGCGGGTCATGAGCCTGCTTTTCGCCGCGGCGTTCGCCTTCCTTGTCCTGGGGCGCGGTCTGCCCGCGGTGGCCCTGGCGGTCGCGGTGCTGGGTCTCGCTGATCTGGGGCTGGCGATCGTGACGCAGGCCTATGTCGGGTCGGTGGGCCGGCCCGATGAACGGTACCGGAACTTCGGCTATTTCTCCTTGTGGATGTCGCTGGGTGCGCTTCTCGGGCCGATCGTCGGAGGGGCGGTTGCCGACCGGCTTGGGTTCCACGCAGCCTTCGGCGTCGGACTGGTGCTGGCGGTGGCGGCCGCGGTCATCAGCTGGACGCTGCTCGCGTCCGGGCGGCGCCCGGCGGCGATGCCTCGCCGGCCCGTGTTGGGGCTCGCCGCGGACATGCTGCGGGAGCCACAGACGCGGGGTGTGCTGATGGTGAATTTCGCCGGCGTGTTCGCGTTCAGCCTGCGGCAGTCGTTCTACCCGCTCTATCTGACGTCCATCGGCCTGCCCATCACCCTCGTCGGGGTGCTGATCAGCACGCAGGCGCTGTGCTCGATGATGTCGCGTCCGGTCCTCGGCGCGGTCACGGCGCGGTTCGGCTCGACGCGTGTGCTGACGGCCGCGATGACGTTCACCAGCATCGGCGTGGCGTCTACCGTCCTGTTCCGCGCGTTCTGGCCGCTCGCGGTTACGATCGGGCTCACCGGCATCGGCATGGGATTGCTTGCCCCGTTGTCCATGAGTCTGATCGCCGGGCGGGCCGGACCGGGCGCGCAGGGAGTGGCGGCGGGTCTGCGCGTGAGCGCGATGCAGTTTGCGCAGCTGGCCAGCCCGCTGCTCTGTGGTGTGGCCGCAGCCATGTTCGGATTGAGTGCGCCCTTCGCGCTGGGCGCCGCGGTCGCGGCGGGCGGCCTGGTGCCGGTGATGATGCTGCGGTCACGCCGGCGCGTCAGCGCGCTGGCCGAGACGCCGTCAACCGAGCCGGCTCTGCTCGATGATATCGACACCCGCGTAGCGGCTGAACGCTCCGGTCAGCGCGGCGGTCACCGGTCCGGGGACGGGCGATAGCGCCCGGCCGTCCAGCACCCTCACGGGCAGCACCGCGTAACTCGTGGCGGTCACGATGGCCTCATCCGCCTCACCGAGCTCGCGCAGGGGCACGCGCCTCCGCTCCACGGGGACTCCGATCTGCGGCGCGAGGTCCAGGAGCACCCGGCGCGTGACGCCTTCGAGGGCGACGTCATCGGGTGGCGTGACGAGGCGGCCGCCCATGACGTACATGATATTCGCGCCGTCGCTCTCGGTCACGTCGCCGTTGGTGTCCACGAGGAGCGGAAACGCGTCCGGGCGGAGGTATCCGATCTGCACGCGCGCGAGGGTCATGGCCAGCCGGCTGTGCGTCTTGGCGCGCGGGTCGAGCCCGCCGGCCGCCGGGATGCGCATCGCCGGCACGTCGACGGTGACGCCCTCGTCGTAGTAGCGCGCGAAGCGCGCGAAGGCGATCGGCCGGCACCAGATCAGCACCGTCGGCGGGGGCTCCGGGGGCGGCGCGAACGGCCCCGCCCCGATGCCGCGCGTGATGCGGTGGGTCAGGATCACGTCGTCGTGCGGACGGAGGTGCTCGCGGTTGCGGTCGAGGACCGCCAGCGTCGCGCCCTCGAGATCGCGGCGCGTGATCCGGGGATCGAGTTGGAGGTACTCGAGGGTCGAAAAGAGCCGGTCGAGATGCCGGTCGAGATGGAACGGCACGTGCCGGTAGGTCCGCGTCGCCTCGAAGGCGGCGTCGGCCAGGATGAAGCCGCGGTCCCAGGGAGAGATCCGGACCTCATCCTCGGGGACGAATCGGCCGTTCCAGTAGGCAATCCAGGGCATGCGCTCGTCGTCCGGCGGCACGTCAGCGTTGATGCCGCAGCCGCACGTCGAGCGCGTCGCGCAGGCCGTCCCCGAACAGGTTGAAGCTCAAGACGGTCACCATGATGACGAACCCTGGGATCAGCGCGATCCAGGGGGCGAGTTCGAGGTACCCGCGCCCCTCGGCGACCATCACTCCCCACGAGGGCGTCGGCGGACGGATGCCGATGCCGAGGAACGACAGGCTGGCTTCAGAGAGCATCGCCGTGGCGATGCGCGTGGTCACGAGCACGATGAGCGACGAGGCCAGGTTCGGCACGACGTAGCGCAGCAGGATGCGGGCGCGGGAGGCGCCCAACGCCTCCGCGGCGAGCACGTAGTCGCGCTCACGGATCCCCCGCGTCTCGGCGCGCAGGACGCGCGCGAAGAGGGGCACACTGCCGATGCCGATCGCGACCATCACGTTCGTGAGGCCGGGACCCAGCAGCGCGACGAACGCCAGCGCGAGGAGCAGCAGCGGGATCGCCATCAGCATCTCGATGATGAAGTTCAGCGCGCGGTCCACCGCGCCGCCGGTATAGCCGGCCATGACGCCGACCGTTCCTCCCACGGCGGTGGCGATCATGACGACCACGACGCCGACCAGCAGGGAGATGCGGCCGCCCCAGATCACGCGGGAGAGGATGTCGCGCCCGAACGGGTCGGTGCCGAAGAGGTGCTCCCTGGACGGAGGCATCTCGAAGTGCGCCAGGTCCTGCGCCGCCGGGTCGTAGGGAGCGACCAGCGGGGCTGCGACCACGGCGGTGACGAACAGGACGACGAACAACGCGCCGAGGCCGGAGCTCTTGCGCGTCCAGAGCAGCGTCCGCCACAGGGCGGAGGCCCGGCGGGGGACCACGACCGGCGGCACTGTCTCGTCAGCGAGACGCTCGACGTGCACGCCGCTCACTGGTAGGAGGCCCGGGGGTCGAGGACGGTCAGCAGCAGGTCGGTCGCGAGGTTGACCAGCACGATCGCGGTGCCGAAGACCAGGATGAGCACCTGGGTCAGTTGGAAGTCCCGGCTGTTGATCGCGGTGATCATCAGCCAGCCCAGTCCCGGCCGCGCGAACACGATCTCGACGACAACTGCCCCCGTCATGAGATTGGCGAACATCGTGCCGGCGGCCGCCGTCACCGGGATGGCGGCGTTGCGCAGGACGTGCTTCAGCAGCACGATGCGCTCCGCGAGACCTTTGGCGCGCGCCGTTCTGACATAGTCCTGGCCGAGCGTCTCCAGCGTCGCGGAGCGGGTCAACCGCGCGATCAAAGCGGCGAGGCCCAGCCCCACGACCGTGGCGGGGAGCACGAGCTGCCGCAGGTTGGACCCGAGGTCGCTGCCGCCGACGATCGGGAACCAGTGCAGACGGAAGGCGAACACGTAGAGCAGCAGGATGCCGATCCAGAACGCGGGGGCGCTGAGCCCCACCATCGCGCCGGTCAACGTCAGGTAGTCGGCGAGCGTATTGCGCCGCACCGCCGAGATCAGCCCTGCGGGCACGCCGATCAGGATGGCGATGAACATGCCCGCGACCCCCAGGTAGATCGTCGGCATGAAGTTCCGGTAGATGTCGTCCACGACGGGCTGCTTGGTTCGATACGAGATGCCGAAATCCCCACGCAGCGCATGGCCGACGTAGCGGAGGAACTGTTCAGGCAGCGGCCGGTCCAATCCCAGGTCCTTGCGGATCTGGGCGAGCCGTTCGGGAGGAACGTACTGCGCCTGCGTGTCGATGATCGCGTCGACCGGGTCGCCCGGGGCGAGGTGCAGCATCAGAAAGACGCCGAGCAGGATTCCGAGGAGCGTCGGGACGAGCAGCAGCAGTCGCCGGCCCACGTGGCGCATCGGATGATCTCACGAGCACGCGCCGCCCGGCCCCGCCCCGCGGGGCCGGGCGGCTGGGCTGCCTATCGCTCGATGTCCATACGGTAGAACTGCTGCTGCCACCATCCCAGGTTCGGGATCGTCCCCTTCACGTAGTTCCGGTTGGCGGTCGCCTGCACGGTGGGGAACAGGGGCAGCGTCGGCAGGTCGGTCGCCAGTTGCTGCTGGATCCGCTTCAGGATGGCCAGCCGCCGTGTCGGATTCGTCTCGCGCGCCTGCGCGTCGATCATCGCATCGAGCCCGGTGCCTCGATACTGACTTTGATTCAACACGGGGATCTCGCGGCTGTCAAACCGCGCCAGGTGCTGGCCGATCTCCGATTCGGTCGGATCGCCGGAAGTAATGTCGAAATCGCCGGCGCGCTGCCGGGGGCGGAGCGCGGCGCCGTCCAGCAGCTGGATCTGCAGGTCCACGCCGACCGCCTTCCACATCGCCTGCACGATCGTGAGGATCGCCGGATGGTACGCGGTGTTCGGCGCGATCACCGTCACCTGGAACCCGTTGGGGTAGCCGGCCTCCCTGAGGAGCTGCCGTGCTTTCGCCGGATTGTACTCGTACTTCGGGACATCGTTCGTGAACCCGTAGATGGCCGGCGGGATGTGGGAGTGGGAGATCTGCCCCAGGACGCCGGCGCCGACCCGCAGCATGATCGAGCGGCGGTCGAGCGCGTGGAGCAGCGCCCGCCGCACGCGCACGTCGGTGAACGGCTTGCGGGTGTTGTTGAGCGTCAGCTGGTACACGCTCGCGGCGAACTTGTCGTCCGCGTTGACGACGATGTTCGCCGACCGCCGCAGTAGGGCGATGTTCGGGAACTCGCGGACCACCATCATGTCGAGTTCTCCGGCGCGGAATGCCAGGACCGCCACGCTCTCATCCAGGATGATCCGCATTTCGACCTCGTCGATCTTCGGCCGGCCGCCGAAGTACTGATCATTCGCCACGAGCAGGGCGCCTCCCCGCACCTCGGCGCGGGCGACCCGGTAGGGCCCGGTGCCGATGGGCCGGACGCAGTGGGATTCGCGGCGCTCCTGGATGGCGCGGCGGTTCACGATGGCGGTGAACGCCGAGTTCGCGATGGTCACGAGGAAGGCGGGGAACGGCTGATCGAGGGTGACGCGCACCGTGCGCGGGTCGACCACCTCGATCGACTTCACGCGGCGCAGGTCCGCGGAGCTGTTCGCCCGTGTTTCCGGATTCAACTGACGCTCCCACGAGTACTTCACGTCCTCGGCGGTGAACTCGCCGAAGTTTTCGTGCCACTGCACGCCGGAGCGAAGGTGGAACGTGTACTGCGTGAAGTCGGGGCTGACGTCCCAGCGGTCGGCGAGATCGGCCTCGACTTCGGCGAGGGACCCAGGCTTCTGCCGCACCAATCCGCTGTACACGTTCATGGTGAGCTGCCAATCCGGCAGGCGGTTCGAGTAGGCCGGATCGATGCACGACGTTGGAAACGACACGGCCCAGACCAAGCGTTTCCGAACCTGTGCCTGGGCTGCGGGGATCATTGCGGCGCCGAGCATCGCGACCAACAGCAGCACGAGCAGCCGACGTGCGACCACGTTCATGTGACCACCCCCTGAGTGATGTCTGCGTTCTCTGCGTACGGGTCCGGTGAAATCGCCTCCGATATTGCTTCCAGCGCTTGGCGTGCGTCCGCGGCCTCGGGCAGAGGCTCCACGCGTGAGAGCGCCTCCAGCCAGCGGATCGTCGTCTCGACCGTCCAGGCGGGAACCGCGGCGTCGTCGAGCGTGCGGGCCGCCTCCAGCATCTCGGTGACGCGGCGCTCGCCGCTGGCAATCGACGACCGCAGCATCCGGGTCACCATCTCCGGCGTGCCGGTGTTCCCGTACTCCTGGGCGAGATGTTCGGCGAGCGGTTCGAGCAGGCCGAGGCGGTGGGCGGCGACGAGCGACTCGGCCAGCAGCGCAATCGTGCCCTTGGTGATGACGCTCCAGAGCATCTTCAGCGACGACGCGTCGCCCGCGCGCGGGGACAGCACCGACGTGCGCAGGCCGTAGGCCGCCGCCTCCTCGTGGAACGTCTCGGCGCCGGGG
>JBIOXT010000171.1:0-17956 GCA_044869795.1 bacterium
GTACCCATCTTTCAGAAGATTCCACAGCGACCGTCGGGCCCGGATTTCCTTCCAGATTAGCCGCTGCTTGTCGCGCTTCGATTTGCCATCGACGGTCAGCATCTCGTGGACAGCCTCATTGACCAGACCGGGATAGATCTGCAACAGCTCCGGGTGCTGGTCGACAAACTCGGGCAGGTGTTGGTATTTCCTGAGATCCTTCAGCACGAAGCTGTTCTCCAACTTCATCTGGTAGGCCGACAGTGTTTGCGCCGAGAAGTCGCCCTTCGCCCTCGCCTCGATCACCGTTTCTGCCGCCAGGCGCCCCGCCGTCATGGCCAGGTTGCTGCCCTCGCGGTGCAGACCGTTGACCATCATCGCCGCATCACCGGCGATGAGCACGCCATTCCCGAACAGCCTCGGCATCGCCTTGTACCCGCCTTCGGGGATCGCGTGGGCCAGGTACTCGACGGTCTGACCTTCGGCGAGCAAAGGCCTGACGAGCGGGTGCGACTTCAGCCCCTCCAGAACGTCGTTGGGCTTGATTTTCGTGTGCATCAAGTGCGAGACCAACGCCCCGGCACCCACGGACAGGCTCTCCCGGTTGGTGTAGATGAACCCGTATCCCCCCATCCCCTGGGTGACGGCGCCGTAGATCTCGATGGTCACGCCCTCAGCCGGACCCACGTTGAACCGTTCCTCAATGGTCGCAGCCGGGAGGGCGATGATTTCTTTGAAGGCCAGCGCGACCTCGTGCGGGGCAATGTCGCGCGTCGTCAGCCGCGCTTTCCTCGCAAGAAATGAGTGCACGCCGTCGCAGATGATCACCACGTCCGCGTGGAGGTCGCCGTCCTCCCGGCCGGTCCGCACGCCCACGATTCGGTCGCCGTCGAAGATGACGTCCTCCACCACGGTCGCGGGAACCAGCAACGCCCCGGCTTCCTCCGCCTTCGCGGCGAACCACCGATCGAAGTGGGCCCGAAGGACGGTGAACGCGTTCGGCGGGCCGTCAGAAGCGTGCGCGGTCTTCTGGCCGATGCTGAGGGCGGAGTCCTCCGTGGCGATCCACAACCGTTCTTCGACGATCCTGCGCTCAATGGGGGCGTCGCGCACAAAGTCCGGGATGATGTCGGCCAGCATCGCGCCGTACATCACTCCGCCCATGACGTTCTTGGCGCCCGGATACTCTCCGCGCTCGAGCAGCACGACGCTGAGGCCCGCCTTGGCCATCATGTAGGCCGCTGCGCTCCCCGCTGGACCCGCCCCGACCACGATCGCGTCAAACTTTTCCTGCTCGCTCATTTCAGGGCGTTCCCCACCTGCTGGACAAAGGTTGCAACCCGCGCCGGCACGATCCCCAGGATCAGGACCCCTGCGGCGGCGACGATCAGGACCGCTTCGGTCCACCGCCCGCCGACGATCACGACGTCCTCGCGGGGCCGTCCGGCGTACATCGTGTAGGCCACCCGGAAGTAGTAGTAGGCCGACACCACGCTGGTCAGCACGCCGGTGACGGCCACCCAGATATAGCCGGCATCGAGCGCCGCGGTGAAGACGTAGAGTTTCGCGAAGAAGCCCGCGGTCAGCGGCAGCCCGGCCAAGGAGACCATGAACAACGTCATCGCGGCGGCCAGCAGCGGCGCCCGCGACCCCAGCCCGCTGAGGTCGGCGACCTCGTCCGCTTCCTGCCCGTCACGCTGGAGCATCAGCACGACGCCGAACGCCCCGAGGGTCATCAGCGCGTAGGCGAGCAAATAGAACGTGACGGCGGTCGCCCCGGCGAGGGTGCCGGAGACCACGCCGGCGAGGATGAAGCCCGCGTGCGCGATGCTGGAGTACGCGAGCAGCCGTTTGACATTCGTCTGTCTCAACGCCGCCAGGTTGCCCAGCAGCATCGTGGCGACGCAGATGACCCCGAGCACGGTCGCCCACTGCGCCGCCTGCACAGCCAGCGCCCCGGAAAAGATCCGCAGCAGGGCGGCAAACGCGCCGACCTTGGCGATCACCGCCATGAACGCCGTCACCGGCAGCGGCGCGCCTTCATAGACATCGGGAGCCCAGGCGTGGAACGGGACGACCGCCGCCTTGAAGCCCAGCCCGATGGTCAGCAGCCCGACGCCCGCCAGGAGCAGGGGCCGCGGATTCGCAGCGGCCGACGCCAGCGCGGAGAGCTTCATCGACCCACTGGCGCCGTAGATGAGGGCCAGGCCGTACAGAAAGAACACCGTGCTGAACGCCCCCAGCAGAAAGTACTTCATGCCCGCTTCCTGTGAACGGACGTCGCTGCGCGCGAACGCGGCCATCACATAGAGCGGAATGGACAGCGTCTCCAGCCCCAGGAACACCATCACCAGATCCGCGCTCGCCGCCATCAGCAGCGCGCCGAGGGTGCTGGTGAGCAGCAGGGCGTAGTACTCTCCGCTCTCCAGGCGCGTGCGCTCCACGTACTCGCCTGACAGCGCGACGGCGAGCAGCGCCGCCGCCAGCGCGATAGTCTGCAGCACCAACGTCAGCGCATCGCGGACATACATACGGGCGAAGGACGAGCCGCCGACACCCAGGAGCAGTACGTCCCACAGCGCCGCCGCCACGCCCGCGACGGCAATCCACCGCAGCAGCCGGTGCCCGCCGCGAGGAAGGAACGCGCCCGCGAGCAGGACCAGCACCGCGGCACCCGTGACGATCAGCTCGGGGCCGATGATCGCCAGGTTCACCGCGGGCAGTCTCATCGCCCGTGCCACTGGGCGCGAAATTGGCCATCGTCGGTCGTTACCCGCGCTGCATTCACGCGCTCGACAAGTGCTCGCACGGAGGCCTCGCTCCGGCTGAGCAGCGGCGACGGGTACAACCCGATGGCGAAGATCGCCGCAACCAGCGGGGCAAAGGTGAGCAGCTCGCGGCGGGAGATGTCGGTCAGACGCACCGGCGCCGTGACCGTCAGCGGCCCCTGCATCACCCGCTGGTACATCCACAGCAGGTAGACGGCAGAGAGGATGACACCGCTGGTTGCCGCGACCGCGGCCCAGGGCTGCGCTCGGAAAGTGCCTGCCAGGACCAGGAACTCCCCGACAAACCCGTTGGTGGACGGCAGCGCCATCGACGACAGGATCACGATCAGGGCCACCGCGGCAAACCGCGGCATCACCGCCGCCACCCCGCCGTAGTCCTCCATCTCCCGCGAGTGGGTCCGGTCGTAGAGCACGCCGACGAGGAGGAACAGGCCGCCGGTGCTGATCCCGTGGTTCACCATCTGGATCAGGCTGCCTTGCAGTCCTTCCACTGTCAGGGCGAACGTCCCCACCGTCACCAGCCCGAGGTGGCTGACGCTGCTCATCGCCACCAGGCGTTTCATGTCCTCCTGCGCCCAGGACACGATCCCGCCGTAGATGATCCCGATGATGGCCAGGACGAGCAGCACCGGTGCAAAACGGATCGTCGCTTCAGGAAACAGCGGCAGGAGAAACCGGAAGAACCCGTAGGTACCCATCTTCAGCAGCACGGCGGCCAGGATGACGCTGCCTGCCGTCGGCGCTTCCACATGCGCATCGGGCAGCCACGTGTGCAGCGGCCACACCGGGACCTTGATCGCAAATGCCAGCGCAAAGGCTCCGAACAACCACGCCTGCAGCGGCATGGCCACTCGCAGACCCAGCAGCTGCGTTAGGTCGAAGGTCCGGGCCGCCTGCGCGGGTCCGCTGTCGAGGTACAGCAGGATGATGGCGACCAGCATCAACGCGCTGCCGGTCATCGTGTACAGCAGAAACTTGATCGCCGCGTAGGACCGGCGGGGTCCGCCCCACAGACCGATGATCAGGTACATCGGCACGAGCACCGCTTCCCAGAAGACGAAGAACAGAATGAGGTCGAGGCTCAGGAACGTCCCGAGCAGCGCGGTCTGCAGCAGCAGCATGCTGAACGTGAACTCTTTGACGCGGTCGGTCACCGCGCGCCAGGACGACAGCAGCGCAACCGGCATCATCGCCGCGGCCAGCACCACCAACGGCAGGGCGATCCCGTCCATGCCGATGTGGTAGGTAATGCCGAGAGCCGGGATCCAGGACACGCGCTCCTCGAACTGCATCGCCGCGGTCCCCGCTTCGAACCTGGCGAACAGCAACGCCGCGATGACAAGCGCCGCGGTGGACGCCAGCAGTCCCACCCAGCGGATGGTCGCCTCGCGGTCCCGGGGAATCAGCAGCACGGCGAGCCCGCCCACGACCGGAACAAAGATCAACACCGACAGGATCATCGGAGGATCCAGTACCCCATCACCAGGATCACGCCGACCAAGATGACCGCGGCGTACCCGCGCACGTATCCGGTTTGGAGCCGCCGCAGACCGGCGCCCGCCCACCCCAGGACCCCCGCGACGCCGTTCACAGCGCCGTCGATGAGATCCCGCTCAACGGTGACCGCCAGCACCCTGGCGATCACGCGGCCCGGGGCCAGGATGGCCACGCGGTAGACGTCCTCGATGTACCACTGCCGGGTGAAGAACCGGCCGACCGCGCCCAGGCGCTGATCGGGGCGCCGGTGGTAGACGAACCAGCCGGTCGCCATCCCCAAAAGCGCGGCCGCGACGGAGCTGAGTGTGGGCAGCAGCGACGGACCGGTCTCGGCCGGCGAGACCGCGAAGAATTGGTCGAGGGTGCGCAGCAGCGGCGCGCCGGCGACCTTCGCCCCCAGCAGGCCACCGACGATCGAGAGGGCGGCCAGCGCGACCATCGGCCACGCCATCGCCTCGGGCGCCTCGTGCGGGTGTTCGCCCGGCGCCGCGTGATCCTCGCTCCGGGCCGGACCGAGGAACGTCAGGATGACGGCGCGCGTGATGTAGACCGCGGTGATGAACGCGGTCAGCAACCCCACCGCATAGAGCAGGTACGATCCGCCGGCCGCCGCCCGGGCAAACGCCTCTTCCAGAATCAGGTCTTTGCTGAAGAATCCGGCGAAGGGAGGCACGCCCGCCAGGGCGAGCGCTCCGATCGTAAATCCCAGCGCGGTCCAGCGCAGTGGACCCGCCAGTCCGCCCAGCCGCCGCATGTCGATCTCACCGTGCATGGCATGCATGACGCTGCCGGCGGCGAGGAAGAGGAGGGCTTTGAAGAACGCGTGCGTGGTGAAATGGAACATCCCGGCCGGCATAGCGAGGACGCCCATCGCCAGAAACATGTAGCCGAGCTGGCTGATCGTGGAGTATGCCAGGACGCGCTTCAGATCCCACTGCACCAGCGCGACGGTCGCCGCGAAGAATGCCGTGACCGTACCGATCACCGCCACGATCGCCAGCGTGGCGGGTGCGGCTTCGAAGAGCAGATGCAGCCGGCCGATCATGTAGACGCCGGCGGTCACCATGGTGGCAGCATGGATCAGCGCGGAGACGGGTGTCGGCCCTTCCATCGCGTCGGGAAGCCAGACGTACAGCGGGAGCTGTGCCGATTTGCCCGTCGCACCGATGAACAGCAAGATGGTGATGCCGGTCAGCGCGGCAGGCGCCAGCGACGGTAAGGCCCCCGCGATCCCGGCGAAATCCACTGTTCCCGCCGCCGCGATCAGCCACAGGATGCCGAGCAGGAATCCCGCATCCCCGATGCGGTTGACGATGAAGGCCTTGCGCGCGGCGGCCGCGGCCCGCGGCCGCTGGAACCAGTACCCGATCAGCAAATACGAGCAGAGGCCGACGAGTTCCCAGCCGACGAACAGCACCAGCAGGTTGCTGCCCAGGACGAGCAGGAGCATCGAGGCGATGAACAGGTTGAGGTAGGCGAAGTACCGGCTGACTGACGGCTCGTCGGCCATGTACCCCACGGAATAGACGTGGATCAGGAACCCGACCCCGGTGATGACGAGCACCATCACGGCCGAGAGCCGATCGAGCAGCAGCCCGGCCTGCACCGAGAGGTTTGCGGCGGCGAACCATGGGAACAGCGAGATGCGCCAGCCATCGGCCCAGACGACGGGATTGCGCAGCGCGGCGAGCGCCAGGAGAAACGCCAGGCCGACCATGCCGCTGGCGATCACGCCGGATGCCGATTTCGACAGGCGTCCGCCGGCGATACCGTTGACGAGCCAGCCGGCCAGCGGGGCAAGGATGATCAGTCCCGGGAGCACTCCCTAGCCTCGGAGGAGATCGACGTCGTCGACGCTCACCGTCTCGCGGGTCCGGAAGATGTCGACGATGATCGCCAGACCGACGACCACCTCGACGGCCGCGACGACGATGACGAAGAACACCACGACCTGGCCTTCCACCGAGCCCAGCACTCTGGCGAAGGTGACGAAGGCCAGATTGGTCGCGTTGAGCATCAGCTCGATGGACATGAAGACGACCAGCGCGTTCCGGCGGGCCAGCACGCCCACGACGCCCAGTGTGAACAGCAACGCACTGACGATCAGGAAGTACGAGGGCGCGATCATGCCACCGGCCGCGCCCGACCCAGCACGACCGCGGCGATGATGCCCACGAGCAGGACAACCGACGCCACTTCAAACGGCAAGAGGTACGTCGAGAACAGGGCCGCGCCGACGGACTGCGCCGATCCGAATGCGCCCGGCGGTGCGGGGGGGACCGTTGCCCTGGCCGGCGCGATTGCATAGACGAGTGCCAGGGCAAAGATGCCCCCCAGCAGCACCGCCGCACTGCGCTGGCGCGGGAGTTTCTCCGGCCGCACCTCGCCACGGCGCGGGTGCAGCAGCATGACGACAAACAGGAAGAGCACGACGATGGCGCCCGCGTAGACGATGACCTGCAGCACCGCGATGAACTCGGCGGCGAGCAGCAGGTACATCACCGCGAGACTGCACAGCACGAGCAGCAGCGACAGCGCGCTCCGCACCGGCTGGGCGCTGGCGACCACGCCGACCCCGCCGGCCAGCGCCGCCGACGCCGCGACAATGAAAACGACTAATTCCATTCGTACCTCGTCCCTCGTGCCCCGTGCCTCGATTGGTGCGGCTTGCCTCGCACAGCGCACAGATCTGCGAGGAACGAGGAACGAGGAACGAGGCTCGGATTCATATCTCGCGTTTGGGATCGCGCCCCGAGGCGCCGGGATACGGTTCGGTGAGCATCGGCTTCGTATAGATCATCGTCTCGCGGGAGAAGCTGGCCAGTTCATAGTCGCGGCCGAGCACGATGGCGCCGGTCGGACACGCCTCTTCGCAGAATCCACAGAAGATGCAGCGGAGCTCGTTGATCTGAAAGATCTCTGCGTAGCGCTCCCCCTTGCTGACCTGCCGCTCGGGTGTGTTCTCGCCGGCTTTGACGTAGATGGCCTGCGAGGGACAGACGATCACGCACAGCTCGCAGCCCACACAGCGCTCCATGGCGTCGTCGTAGAGGGTGAGCCAGTGGCGCCCTTTGAACCGCGGCTGGATGCGCGTCTTGTCGTCCGGGTACTGAATCGTGATCGGCCGGCGGAACAGGTAGCGGAACGTCACCGCCATCCCGCGGAGCATCGCGAAGGTCTGGCGCAGGTAGGTTCCAACCGTGCTCATTTCCGCAGCACCACGATCAGCGATGTGATCACGATGTTCAACAGCCCCAGCGGCACGAGAACCTTCCAGCCGAGCGCCATCAGCTGGTCATGGCGCACCCGCGGCAGCGTGGCCCGCAGCCAGATGAAGACGAAGATGAAGGCGAAGAGCTTCACGGCGAACCAGACCAGCGGGGGGAGCCACGGGCCGTTCCATCCGCCGAAGAACAGGGTGGTGACCAGGGCGCTCATGGTCACGATCGCGATGTACTCGGCGATGTAGAACATCGCGAACTTGAACCCCCCGTACTCGGTCTGATAGCCGGCGACCAGCTCCTGCTCGGCCTCGGGCAGATCGAACGGCGCCCGGTTCGTCTCCGCGACGGCGGCGAGCAGAAAGATCAGGAACCCGAGCGGCTGGACCGCGACGAACCAGGTCTTGGCCTGCGCCACGACGATGTCGACGAGGTTGAGCGACCCGGCGCCGATCACGACCCCGATCACGGCGAGACCCAGGGCCAGCTCGTAACTGATCAGTTGGGCGCTGCTGCGCAGGCTGCCCAGCAGCGAGTACTTGTTGTTCGACGACCAGCCGCCGAGGATGATGCCGTACACGCCGACCGACGAGGCGGCCAGAATCAACAGGATGCCGACGTTCACGTTGGCCAGATACAGCGGGATGCGCCGGCCGAACAACGTGATGGTGTCGCCGAATGGAATCACCGCGTAGACGAACAAAGCCGTGACCATCGAGATGGCCGGCGCCAGCCAGTAGACGATCCGATCGACCTGGGTGGGGACAAAGTTTTCCTTGAAGATGAGTTTGACGCCGTCCGCGAGCGGCTGCAGCAAACCAAACGGTCCCACCCGGTTGGGCCCGACCCGGATCTGAAATTTGCCCAGCAGGCGGCGCTCCAGCAGCGTCATGTAGGCGCACGCCGTCAGCAACAGGAACAAGAGGATGGCGCTCTTGGCGGCCGCGGCGGCCAGATCGCTCATCGCGCCTCCCCGCGAAGGCCCGCGGCGGCCGCGAGCGCCTGCACGCGGACCGCCGTGCTGCTCCGACCCGTGTCGGTCAGACCGTTGACCGGTGTGCCGTCGAACCCCCGCGGTACGTACACGTCGCCCGGTGCGATCGCGGTCGATACCCGCGCCCGCAGCGCCAGCGACGCCGCCTTGGAGGTGACGACGACCGCGTCGCCGTCGGCGATCCCTCCGCGCGCTGCGTCCTCGGCGTGCATGAGGACCCAGGGCTCGCCGGCCAGGTCGGAGACGGCGGGGTCGCGCGACGTCATCGCCCCGCGGTCGAACAGCACGTCACCGACGATGAGGGTCAAAGGGTACTCGCTTGTGCCTTCCACACGGGCTTCAGGCTTCGGGCCTCGGGCCTCGAACCCATCCGGAAACCGGCGAGGCACAATACGCTGGTTCACTTCGAGACCGGGGATCAGCGTGCGCATCTCGTCGAAGATCTCCTCCCACGCACTATACGCGATCGGCCTGCCGAGGCGGGCCGACAGCTGGCTGATGATCGCCCAATCCCCTCGCGCCTCGCCCGGTCCCTGCACTGCGGCATCGATGCGCTGCACGCGACCTTCGATGTTGCTGACGGTGCCCGATTTCTCTGCAGCGACCAGTGCCGGGAGCACCACGTCGGCCGCCATCGCGGTTTCGGTGAGGAACGCGTCCTGCACGGCGAGGAACCGCAGTCGCGCCCGCGCCTCGATCCACGTGCGGCGGTCGGGCACGCTGGTTGCCAGGTCCGCCCCTACCACGTAGAGCACCGCCAGCGATCCCTTGCCCGCCGCCTCGAGGATCTCTGGAGACGTCAACCCCGGAACCTTCGTCACCGGCCCTCCCCACATCGATTCCAGGTCGGCCCGGATGTCGTCGAGGGGCCGGCCGCCGGGCCCGCGCTCCGGGAGCAACCCGGCCAGCGCGGCGCCACACTCATTGCTCTTTCCGCGCATCACGTTCAGCGGAACGCCGATCCGGCGGCAAATCTCCATCAGCCCATCGACCGCCTCCAGACCATCGGGGGCATCGAGGGCCAGACGTCCGAGCAGCACGACCGGACGCGAGGCAGCCATCAGCGTGGCCGATGCGGCCTCGAGCGCGTCCTCGGGGACTCCCCCCGGCGTGCCGCCCATCCGCCGGCGGCCCGTGCGTCCGCCCAGCAGAGCCGCGAGGACTTCCGCCCCCACGCCGTAGCGATGCAGGAGATGGTGGGCGATGAACCGGTCGATCTCCAGACGTTTCGGAGTGATGGCGATGATCTTGGCGCCGCGGTCGACGGCCTGCTTCATGCGCAGCCACAGCACGGGGTACTCCTCGGTAATGTCACAACCCGCCAGGAGAACGACGTCGGCGGTTCCGAGATCGGCGATGGATGAGGCCATGCCCCACGGGACCACCGCGCTGGCGGTCCCCGCCGCCAGGTCGACCCGGGAGTCGATCGCGTTGGTCCCAGCGACGGTGCGGAAGAACCGTCCGAGGACGTACGCGTCTTCGTTGGTGCCGCGGCCGCCGCCCAGGAAGCCAACCCGGCCGGCGGCGGAACGCAGCTGCCGGGCTACCGTGTCCAGCGCCTCGTCCCAGGTCGCCTCGACCAGTGCTCCGTCGCGCCGCACCAGCGGGCGGCGGAGCCGGTCCTCACGCCCGACATAGGCCTGCCCGAAGAACCCCAGATCACACAACCACACGTCGTTGACCGCGGCCGACTCCCTCGGCCGCACGCGTGTGATGGTGTTTCCCCGCACGTCCAGGTGCACCGCGCACCCCACGCCGCAGTGCGTGCAGACGCTCGACACGGCGCGGTTGTCCCACGGGCGGGACATGAATCGATAGCTCTTGGCGGTCAGCGCGCCCACGGGACAGATGGCGATGGTGTTGCCGATGAACTTTGACTGCACCGGGAGGCTGAACGGGGTATTGATCTCACTCTCGAAACCCCGCTCAAATCCTTTCAGTGCATCGTCCCCGGCGATGATCTCGCCGAAGCGGACGCACCGCCAGCACAGGATGCAGCGCTCGCGGTCGAGGACCAGCACCGGCCCGAGCGACACAGGCTTGGCGAAATCCCGCTTCATCTCCACGAACCGGCTGCGGCCCGGCCCCCAGCGGAAAGCCTGATCCTGCAGCGGGCACTCTCCGCCCTTGTCGCAGATCGGACAGTCCAAGGGGTGATTCACGAGCAGGTATTCGAGGATCGCCTCTTGCCCGGTGACCACGTCCGGGGACGTGGTGGAGACCGCCATGCCGTCGCTCGCCTCCAGCGTGCACGACGTCTGCAGGCGCGGCATCTTCTCCACCTTCACCAGACACATGCGGCAGGCGCCCAGCGGCGGCATACGGTCGTGATAGCAGAAGATCGGGATCTCGATCCCGGCCTGCTTTGCGGCATGATAGACGGTGGTGCCCTTCGGGACGCTCACCGATCTGTCGTCGATGGTCAGGGTGATCATCGATGGCTGCGTGCTCATCCGCGTGTCGCGCCTCGTGCCTCGTACCTCGTGCCTCGACTTGCGCACTGATCTGCGAGGATCGAGGAACGAGGAACGAGGAACGTCAGCATGATGCCGGCACCGCCGCATCGCACGTTCCCGTGCGGATGTGGTGCTCGTACTCCCGGCGGAAGAACCGCAGCGACGCGTTGAGCCCGGGGGGCACGCTCTCACCCAGCGGGCAGAAGCAGGTCCCCATCATGCCGCGGGCTACACCCGCGAGGAGATCGAGGTCCTCAACGCGGCCGCTTCCGTGCAGGATGCGCTCCAGCACCTGCGTGAGCCAGATGGTGCCCTCCCGGCAGGGAGTGCACTTGCCGCAGGATTCGTCGCGGTAGAACTCGACCGTCCGGGCCACGATCTCCACGATGCACGCCGTCTCGTCCATCACGATCAGCGCGCCGGAGCCCAGCATCGATCCGGGCACATCGAGCTTGGCGAGCGCGTCGTAGTCCATCGGCGTGTCGAGGTAGGCCGCGGAGAGCAGCGCCGAGGACGACCCACCGGGAAAGCAGGCCTTGAACGCCCGACCGCCGCGCATCCCGCCCGCCGCGTCGATTGCCCCGCGGATCGTGGTGCCCAACGGCACCTCGTACACTGCCGGATTGGCCACGTGGCCGCTGATGGAAATCAGGATCGGCGTGCCCTGCTCGCGGTACCACTCCGCACTGCGGGCGAGGATCCACGACACGTGGCAGAGCGTCTCCACGTTGTTCACCGCGGTGGGTTTCATGTACAGGCCCTTCACGGCGGGATAGAACGGCGGCTTCAACCGAGGCATCGCCCGCCGGCCCTCCAGCGATTCCAGCAGTGCCGTCTCCTCACCGGCAATGTATGCTCCCGCGCCGGTCGCCAGGACGATGTCGAGGTCGAACCCACTCCCCTGCACGTCCTTGCCGATGAACCCGGCCGCGCGGGCCTGCGCGAGGGCATGCTCGAGTCCCCGCCGTGCCTGATGGAACTCCCTGCGGAGATAGATGAACGCGAGGTGCGCGCCGATCGCGTAGCTGCCGATGGCGATGCCCTCGAGCAGGCGGTGGGGATCGCCTTCCAGCAGCGTGCGGTCTTTGAAGGTGCCGGGTTCACCCTCGTCGGCGTTGACGACGAGGTATTTGACGACCGCCGGATCCGGCGGAATGAACTTCCACTTCCGCCCCGTCGGAAACCCGGCGCCCCCGCGCCCCCGCAGCCCGGATTTGTCGATCTCCTCGATCACGGCGGCGGGAGACATGCCGAGCGCCCGGCGCAGGCCGTCATAGCCCCCGCGCGACACGTAGCCCCGCAGGTCGGCCGGATCGGACTCCCCCACGTACTTTAATAGGAAGGATTCAGGCATATCGGGCCAGCGTCTGGTCGACTTTCTCCGGGGTCAGCTTGCCGTGGCGGTCCTCCCCCACTAGCATGACCGGGCCCTCTTCGCAGGCCGCCAGGCACTCCGCCGTGCGCAGCGTGAACCGCCCGTCGGCGGTGGTCTGTCCCACGTCGACTCCCAGGACGCGCCGCAGATGACGCAGGACGCCGGCGCAGCCCTCGAGGGTGCAGGAGATGTTGGTGCAGACCTGGATCACATACCGGCCGACCGGCTTGAAGTAGTACAGGTGATAGAACGATGCCACCGACGTGACCTCGCTGAGCGGGATGACCATCACCGCGGCCACGTCGGCGAGGATCTCGGGCGTCAGATAGCCCGCCTCACCCTGCGCCACAAACAGCGCGTCGAGCAGCGCAGACTGCGGCTGCGGAAACTGGGCCATCAGGCGCCGGATTTCACTCTTTGCGCCGTCGGAGAGGCCCTGGGTGCTCATCTGTCAACATCCCCCAGCACAATGTCGATCGACGCGATCCCGACGACGACGTCGGCCACGTAGCCCTTGAAAATCATCACCGGGAGCGCCTGCAGGTTCGTGAACGACGGCGCGCGGACACGGACACGCACCGGCCGGTTGCTGCCGTCGCTGACGAGGTAGTAGCCCTTCTCGCCCCGTGGCGATTCCACGGCCGCGTAGACCTCGCCGGCCGGCGGATGGATCCCTTCGCTGACCAGTTTGAACTGATGGATTACCGCCTCCATCGAGCGCACCAGCTCGCGGCGCGGCGGCAGCGCCACCTTCCGGTCCTCGACCATGATCGGGCCCTCGGCCAGCCGGTCCAGCGCCTGCAGCACGATCCGCCGGCTCTGCCGCATCTCTTCCATC
Source organism: bacterium (assembly GCA_044869795.1). Lineage (GTDB taxonomy): Bacteria > Sysuimicrobiota > Sysuimicrobiia > Sysuimicrobiales > Kaftiobacteriaceae > DASXUC01. Next base: position 13,150 of record JBIOXT010000171.1, read on the forward strand.
CGGATCCGATAGCGCTCGAACGCATCGCCGCGGTTGCCCAGCGGGACATCGAACTCGTAGTCCTGGTACCCTCCGTACGGAAACGCCCGGCGTACGTCGTAATTGACCCCGGAGCCTCGCAGGACCGGTCCGGTGCAGCCGTAGCGGATCGCGTCCTCGGCCGTCAGCACCGCGATACCTTCCGTGCGCTGGCGCCAGAGCAGATTGTCGGTGAGCAGCGCTTCAAATTCATCGAGGTGTGCGGGCAGCGCTTCGAGGAAGCGCCGGGCGCGGTCCACAAATCCGGCCGGGAGATCCCACTGCAACCCGCCGATGCGAAAGTACCCGTGCATCATCCGCTGGCCGGATACCATCTCGAACAGGTCGAGGATCTCTTCGCGGTCCCGGAAGCAGTACATGAAGACGCTGCTGACGTTGAGGTCGATCGCCGACGTGCCCAGCCACACCAGGTGGCTGGCGATGCGGGAGAGCTCGGCCAGCGCGATGCGGATGACCTCAGCGCGCTTGGGCGGCGTGATCCCGAGCAGCTTTTCGACTGCGGTGACGTAGGCCTGTTCCTCGATGAAGGTCGCCAGGTACTCGATCCTCGGCGGGAAGACAATGTTCTGATGGTAGGTACGGGTCTCCATCTCCTTTTCAAAACCGGTGTGCAGGTAACCGATGACCGCCTCCGACCCGACGATGACTTCGCCCTCGAGGTCGAGGATCAGCCGCAGCACGCCATGGGTCGAAGGGTGCTGCGGGCCCATATTCACGACCAGGGTTTCCCGTGTCAGCTCATTCATCGCGGACTCCCGCACACACGCGTGGTCGCTCTGGCCTGAACAGCATGCACGGCGGTGGCCTTATGACCGCGGTGGTGTCTTCGGGATGATCTGGCTGGGTACGTTCGGCGTGTGCCCGATGAACTGCACCGGCTCTTCGACGAGCGGGAAATCTTTCCGCAGCGGATGCCCTTCCCAGTCGTCTGGCAGCAGGATCCGTCTGAGATCAGGATGCCCGTCGAAGCGGATGCCGAAGAGGTCGAAGACCTCCCGCTCCATCCAGTTCGCCGCCGGCCACACCGCGGTCGCCGAGGCGACCACCGGCGCATCGGCGGGCAGCCGGGCCTTCATCCTGAGGCGGGCGGGCGCATCCGGCGCGGTCAGCAGATACACGATCTCGAACCGTGGCTCCTGCGGGTGGCGGTCGACGGCGGTGAGGTCGGTCAGGAACGTGAACCCCGCGGCCTGAGCTTCACGGAGCGCGTCGAGCACGCGGTCCGGAGATACCACCAGCGTCGTCTCGTCGCGAAACTCGACGCGCTCCTGGACGATCGCGGCAAGGGCGTCGGCCACCGTCTGGACGAGGGCGGCTCCCATCGTCACGAACCGTGCCTCCGAGGAGCGAGGCTCGTCACTTCTGCCCTGCGGCGCGCCGCCGGCCCTGCGGCAATGAGCTCCTGCAGCTTGAGGAATCCGTACAGCAGCGCTTCAGGACGGGGAGGACAGCCGGCCACGTAGACATCGACCGGGACGAGCTTGTCCACGCCCTGCACGAGGGCGTAGTTGTTGAACACCCCGCCGCAGCTCGCACAGTCTCCCATCGCGATGACCCACTTCGGCTCCAGCATCTGCTCGTAGATGTGCTGCAGGACCGGCGCCATCTTTTGGGACACGCGGCCGGACACGATCATCATGTCCGCCTGCCGCGGCGACGCACGGAAGAGCTCGCTCCCGAACCTGGAAATGTCGAAGCGCGCGGCCGCGGTGGACATCATTTCGATGGCGCAGCAGGCCAGACCGAACTGCGCGGGCCAGATCGAGTTCTTGCGCGCCCATGCCACAAACCGGTCAACCGTCGTCGTCAGGAAATTCCCTTCCAGCGCACGGACGTCCGCATCCGTCACGGCGTGGGGCGACCGGGCGCGGCTGATCTGGGTGCGGGGCGGGATCTTCACTGCCACTCCAGGGCTCCCCGCCGCCAGGCGTAGATGAAGCCGAGGCCCAGCACGCCGATAAAGGTCATCATTTCGACAAGACCGAATCGGCCGAGCGTGCGCGCGACGACCGCCCACGGGTACATGAACACCGCTTCGATGTCGAAGAGCAGGAACAGCATCGCAATCAGGTAGTAGCGGATCGGCACACGCTCGCGGGCCGAGCCGACCGGCCAGACCCCCGATTCGTACGGCGCGCCCTTGCCGGGCAGCGGCTTCCGCCCGCCGAGGACTGCGTGGGCTCCAAGCAGCAGCGCGGTCAGGGCGACGACCAGTGCAAAATGAACGAGGACGGGAAGGTAGTCGGTCACGCCGTTCCTGATTCGCTGTCGAGGCGGCCGGCGCCTACTGATTAGATGGACGTCGAGGTTTTCGCCGGGGCGCGGAGATCGGCGACGACCTGCGGGACGACGTCCAGCAGGTAATCCACGTCGGCATTGGTCGTCCAGCGGCCGAGCGTGAGCCGCAGGGTGCCGGCGGCGACCTCGGGCGGCAGCCCGATGGCCCGCAGCACGTGGGACGGCTCCAGACTCCCCGAGGTGCACGCCGACCCGCTGCTCGCGGCGACCCCCCGAAAGTCCAGCGCCATCAGCAGCGACTCGCTGTCGGTTCGCTCGAACGAAACGTTGACGTTGCCGGGCAGGCGCCGGTCGGGGTGGCCGTTGAAATGCGCCCGGTCGATCCTCAGCAGCCCGTCGCGCAGGCGATCCCGCAGCCCCCGCAGGCGTGCCGCTTCACCGTCCATCGTCTCGGACGCGATGTCCACCGCCGTGCCGAAGCCGACGATGAGCGGAACGGCCTCGGTGCCCCCGCGGCGGTTGCGCTCGTGGGACCCCCCATGCTGGATGCGGCTGAGGCGCGACCCCTTCCGGATGTAGAGCGCGCCGACGCCTTTGGGACCGTACCGCTTGTGCGCGGACATCGACAGGAGGTCCACGGACAGCTCATCGACGTGCACGGGGAGCAGACCGACCGACTGGGTGGCGTCGGTGTGCATGAGCACCCCGCGCTCGCGAACGGCCCGCCCGATGTCACCGATCGCCTCAAGGGTGCCGATTTCGTTGTTGCCGTGCATGACCGACACCAAAATGGTATCGTCCCGCAGCGCTCGGACGACGTCATCGGAGTCGACCACGCCCAACCGGTCAACGGGCAGGTACGTCACCTCGAATCCCTTGGACTCGAGGAACCGGCACGGCTCGAGGACGGCGTGGTGCTCGATGCTGGTCGTGACGATGTGGCGCCCCCGCTCTTCGTTGGCGTAGGCGGCGCCGATGACCGCAAAGTTGTCCGCCTCAGTCGCCCCGCTCGTGAAGACGATCTCCTGCGGCTTGGCGCCGATCGTTCGGGCGATCTGCGCGCGTGCGCGATCGACCCCCTCCCGGGCGTCCTGGCCGAACTGGTGCACGCTGCTCGCATTGCCGAAGCTCTCGCTGAAGTACGGCACCATGGCCTCGAGAACGCGGGGGTCGACGGGCGTGGTGGCGGCGTAGTCCGCGTAGACACCTCTGGGGACCGATCGTCGTCCGTCGGTCATCGATCATCGATACCTCTACCTAACACTACCACCTTGTCGACGATCGACGACCGACGATCAAGGATCGTTTGGTCGGGGAAGTTCAGCGGCCGAGCGCAGCCTGGAGCGGCACGGAAAGGGGGGCGCGTTGCCGCCTGCGGGTGCCGGCCGGCATTGGCAGCACCGCAGGCGGCGTGCGCGGGGTGAGGTGCAGTCTGACATCGCGCAGCCGGATGCGGCGGCGCGTGACAAGATACCGGATTTCTTGCAAACGTTCGACGTCTCGCCAGGAGTACAGGCGGCGCCGGCTGCGTCCCTCGCGGATGGGCGTGATCAGGCCGCTGGCTTCCCAATGCCGGATCGTGGTGGGGGAAATTCCAATAAGGTTGCTGACGACGGTGACGGTGAACAACGGCGAGTTCAGCGGCTTCATGCATGCCTCCGGGGACTACTACATCAATATACCAACCGAACCCTCGGGAGAAAACAAGAGCCCAGAGCGGTCAGTTTTCGGCTGCAGAGCCGATTGTCCGAGAAATTCGTCGAAAATCAGAGCACTGGCTAGATAAGCCAAAGAATCAGTTAATTTGGGTTGGAATTTGGCTCAGACTGGTCACTTCGGAAGACCATGTCGACAAAGCCCTTCAGGATGCGCGCGGTGGCACCCCAGATCTCGTGGCCCTCGTGCCGGTAGAAATAGAGCCGTACGCGCTCCCCGTTCCGCTCCCGCTCTTCCATCCGGACCTTCTCCGGATCGAGAAAGACGTCCAGCGGGACGATCATGATTTCCGAGATTTCGTCCGCGCTGATGTGCAGATCGAGGGGATGCGGGATGATGCCGACGACCGGGGTCACGACGAACCCGCTGACGAATGTCGGAACGTCGTCCAGGACGCCCAGGACGCGGATCCGGTGCGGGGGGATGCCAAGCTCCTCCTCGGTTTCCCGAAGGGCGGTCGCGACGGCATCCGCGTCGCCGGCGTCAGACGATCCGCCCGGCAGGGAGACCTGTCCCTTGTGATGTTCGACGGTCTCCGTCCGCTTGGTCAGCAGCACGTGGACGCGGCCCTCGGCCAAGAACAAGGGGACCAGGACCGCCGCCCGCCGCAGCCCAGGACGGTCGTACTCCTGCCGGGCGTGGGTCGAAAGGGCTGCGACGACCCGCGCTGCCAGGTCTTCGAGGCTCAGACCCATGACGTTCGTCTTCCCAGTCTTCCCGGTCTTCCCTGTCTCCCCCATCCACGAACCTCTGGTCGCCTCATCCTGTTGGGTTCCTTCCACAGCTTATCCACAATATGTTGATATCCGGGGAG
>JBIOXT010000172.1:0-4419 GCA_044869795.1 bacterium
GCCGGCGAGCGGCGAGACGAGCATCCGCCTCTCACGCGCCGAAATCTCCAGCGGACCGACTTGGACCTCTGTCTGCCTCGCGGTGTAGGGAATCCCTCCAAGCATCAAGGCAATGAGACCGATGGCGATGAGCACGACCCCGACCAGCGCGATGGCTCTCACCGGAAGTCCTCCCGTACCCGTTGTTGTCAGGTATTTCCCATGCTAGAGTGAGTCCAACCGTGATCAGGATCCTCGTCGTCGACGACAATCCGGTGTTCCGGGCGCTGATGATCCGCTTGCTCTCCAAGCACGACGACCTCACGGTGGTCGGAGAAGCCGAAGACGGCGAGGGCGCGATCGCGCACGCGCGGACCTTGGAGCCGGACATCGTCCTGATGGACTTCCGGATGCCCGGGATGGACGGATTCACCGCGGCGGTGGCGATCAAGCAAGAATTCCCGCGCATGAAGATCTTCATCGTCACCGCCTACGGAGCCGCGCTGGACGCGCAGACGGTCATCCGCAGCGGGCTGCACGGATTGTTCCTGAAGGACCGGCCCGCTGAGGAAATCGTCGCCGCCATCCGGCTGGAACTCGGCGTCCCGGCGCGCTAAGCGGTTCCCCGCGGCCGGCGCCGGTGCCAGTCGGTCTCCCGCTGGTAGAGCATCCCGATCTGCAGGACCGAGTTCTCCGCAAAGAGGTTCCCCGTGATCGAGAGCCCCAATGGAAGATGCTGAGGACCGAACCCCATCGGCACGGAAAGCCCCGGAACCCCGGCTAGGGCACCCAGCACGCTGGTCCCGCGGCGTCCGCCGGCGCGCGAGCTGAGGTTCGTGTCGAGAGTGACCGCTTCCCCGATCAGGGTCGGGGCGACCAGTGCGTCGAAACCATCGAACAGCGCTCTGATGGCACTCGCCGCGCAAGCGCGGCGCGCCGAGGCGCGCGCGAACTCCGCCGCCGTGATGATGAGGTAGCCGCGCAGCCCGTCCTTCTGGCCGGCATCGACCAGTTCGTCGAGCCGATCGCTGTTGATGAAATCCTCATGGGCCGCGGCGACTTCGCCGCCCAGGATCGTCCGCGCCGTTTCGGCTAGGGAATCATCCGGCCATTGCACCTCCGCAGCCTGCAGGCCGGCCTTCCGCAGCACCCGCAGCGCTTCGTCGAACGCCTGCGCTGTCTCGCTCCCGCCGGGGGCGTCGGCATAGTCGAGCGGAAGCACACCGACCCGGTAGGGGCGGCGCTGGAGACGGCGTCGGAAGACGAATGACCGGCGGCTGGTCGAAGGATCGGCCGGGTCATGCCCGGCGATGGCCTGCAAGATTACGCCGCAGTCCTCCGCGCTGTGGGCCAGCGGCCCGATCTTGTCCATGCTCCAGGCCAGTTCCATCGCCCCGGCCCGGCTGACTGCGCCCCACGTCGGGCGCAATCCGGTGATCCCGCAGAAACTGGCGGGCGTCATGATGCTGCCCCAGGTCTCCGATCCCAGGGCATAGGGCACCAGGCCTGCGGCGACCGCGCTTCCTGATCCCGACGAGGACCCGCCGGCCCAGTATCGCGGGTTCCATGGGTTGAGTCCCGGGCCGTGCAGAGAGGCCGACGCGTAATGGTATCCGCCTCCGCCGGCCAGTTCGACCATTGCGAGTTTGCCGAGCAGGACGGCGCCGGAGTCCCGCAGTCGGGTGATCACCGTCGCATCATTGTCGGGCACCTGGTCCCGAAACGGCGGCGCGCCCCACCGCGTGGGGATCCCGCGGGTCGCCAGCAGGTCCTTGGCGGCGTAGGGAATCCCCGTCAGCGCCGAGGGAGGTGTCCCGCGCCGGAGCAGCGCATCGGCGCGCCGTGCCTGGTCGAGCGCGAGATCGGGGGTGAGGTGCGCCAGGGCGTTGTACCGTGGCCCGAGATCGGCGAGACGGGTCAGAAAGATCTGAGTGAGTTCGACGGATGAAATCTTCCGTGCTCGGAGCAGCCGACCGAGCTCGGCGAGCGATGCAAACGATAGTTGGTCGTCGCGCACCCGGACTACTTCGCCGCCTACGCGCGGGTGCTCCCGCCGGTCTGCAGAAGCAATCGACCTGGCCTTCCTCGCGCTGGATCCGTCCGAGTTACGGAGTCCCTGACATCAGACGAACGAGCGTCCGGCGGGGGCGGCCCAGTCCCCGAGCACGGCGCCAGAAGCCGGTCCACGGGTCTGGCCGCCGGGTGAGCCGGGCGAAGATGTTCTTCATCGTGTAGCGCTGCGGTCCCAGGGCGGGATCGGCGACCTCCTTCCACGTGATCGGGGTGGCGATCGGTGCGCCGGGCCTGGCCCGGACGGCAAAGGGCGCGACGGCGGTGGCGGCATAGGCGTTGCGCAGGGTGTCGATGAAGACGCGCTTCCGTCGCTTCGCCTTGCGGGCTTCCATCGTCACCCGCTTGGGATCGCGCGAGACGGCCAGGCGCGCCACGTCGCGTGCGAAGGCCCGCACCGCGTTGAAGTCGGCCTTGCCGTCCAGCGGGACGACGACGTGCAGCCCGCGCGACCCCGTGGTCTTCACGAACGATGCCAGACCGACCCCGTCGAGAATCTCGTGGAGCAGCCGGGCCGCCTCGCGCACGTCGTGGAACGTGGCCCCTGACGGGTCGAGGTCGAAGATCATGACGTCCGGCCGCTGCAACCGGCCGGCCCGGCTGAGCCAGACATGCGGCGTGATGCAGGCCTGGTTGGCCAGATAGACGAGCGTCGCCGCATCGCTGACGATGGCCTGGGTGATCGCGCCGCCTTGCTTCTTCACGCGCACGGTCTTCACCCAGGACGGAAAGTAGTCCGGCACGTCCTTCTGGTAGAAACTCCCGCCGCGGATGCCGTCGGGATACCGCTGCATCATCACGGGGCGGCCGCGCACGTACGGCACCATCCGCGGGGCGATCCGCTGATAGTACGCGATGAGGTCGCCTTTGGTAATCCCGTCGCCGGGAAACAGGACTTTGTCCGTGTGCGACAGTTCGATGGTGCGCCGGCCGACCTTCAACCGCTCGGTGCTCACCGGCGTGGCCCCTCGCGCACGACCTCTCGAGCGGGCTTGTCTCTGCGCAGCCCCACGAAGCGCGGGTGCCGCAGACGGCCCTCGCCCGTCCATTCGGAAAATGCGACCTGGGCGACCAGGGTGGGCCGCACCCAGTGCACCCCGCGGCGTTCTCGGGCTTCATCGGCAAACGGAGAACCCCGGCGCCGCAGACGGCCGAGCTTCCGCCGCAGGATCCGCAGCAGCCGTTCGTTGTAGCCGGTGCCGACCTTGCCGGCGTAGCGGAGCTTCCCCCGATCGTAGTAGCCGACAAGCAGCGCGCCGAAGCCGACCCGCGAGCCCGCGGGATCGGTGAATCCCCCGATCACGAATTCCTGCTCGTTGGAGCACTTGAACTTCAGCCAGTCCGTCGAGCGCGCGTGCGCATAGGGAGCGTCGGCGCGCTTGGCGATGACGCCTTCCAGTCCGCGCCGGCAGGCGTCGCGATAGGCCGCTTCGCCCTGGGTGTTGCGGTGCGGAGTCCAGCGCAGCGGCCGCCGGAACGTCAGCGTGTCACGCAGCAGCGCCTTGCGCCGCCGCAGACCGAGCTCTGCCACGTTGTATCCCTCCAGATACAACAGGTCAAAGATGAAGTACGTGACCGCCACGCCGGTCGCCCGCGCGCGCCGGGGATCGCGAATCCCCATGCGCTGCTGCAGCCGCGAGAAGCTCGGGATCCCCCCGGCAAACGCGACGACCTCCCCGTCGACGATGAAACGATCTGCCGGCTGCGCCGCAAGGGCCTCGACGAGTTCGGGGTAGTTCCCGTTCAGCGACTCTTGATTGCGTGACAGCAGCCGGACCCGCGTCCCGCGGCGGAACGTCAGGCAGCGCTCGCCGTCGAGCTTCGGCTCGAACAGCCAACCCGTCCGCGAGAACCGTTCGTCTGTCAACGTCGCCAGCATCGGTTCCATCCATGACGGCTGGGCCCGCCGGCGCAGGCGGCGGCGCTCTTCCAGCGGAAGCGCCTGCGCCCAGTTAGCGGGCATACGCGTCATCCATTTTCACCAGCAGCCAGCGCGGCCGCCGGCCCTTCCCGATGCGGGTCAGCGCGAACCCGCCCCGGAGCTTCTTCCCCTGCAGCCATACGGAGAGATGCCCACGCTGGTACGCCCGGCCCGCCGGCATGACCGTGCCTGCGCGTGCGGTGAGGTTGCGGAAGGTCCCGCGGTCCCAGATCTGGACCCGTCCGGCTCCGTACTCACCTTTGGGAATGAGGCCCTCGAACCCGGCATAGTCCAGAGGATGATCCTCGGTCGGCACGGCAAGCCGTTTCACCCGCGGATCGAGCGATGGGCCTTTCGGCACCGCCCACGACTTGAGCACGCCATCCATCTCCAGGCGGAAGTCGTAATGCAGGTGTGAGGCGTGGTGCTTCTGCACCACGAAGCGGTGC
>JBIOXT010000173.1:0-9093 GCA_044869795.1 bacterium
CACCCGAACCTGCTCCCCATACTTTTCACCGAACAACGCCATCGCCCCCGACGCCAGTGCTTCCTCCTGCGCCATCCAGGTCGCCCGCACCGGAAGATCCGCCAGCGCCTGTTCGTAGACGCGGCGCTCGACGGCGTGGCGCTGCTCGGCGCTGAGCGGTGCGAGATTCACGAAGTCGAAGCGCAGCCGGTCCGGCGCCACCAACGATCCGGCCTGCCGGGCATGCTCGCCCAGGATCTCCCGCAGCGCCTTGTGCAGCAGGTGCGTGGCGGTGTGATTGCGCATGATGTCCGCACGCCGCGCGTCGTCGATCTGCGCGCGGACCTTCGTGCCCACCCGCAGCCGGCCGCGCACGACCGACCCGATGTGCACGATCGCTCCAGACGGGGCGCGCTGCGTGTCGCGGACGGCGACCTCGACCCGTCCGGCGCGGAGCACTCCCGTGTCGCCGACCTGCCCGCCGCCTTCGGGGTAGAACGGCGTGCGGTCCAATACGACCTCGACGTCCTCGCCCGCGGCCGCCGCGTCGGTGCGTTCACCGTTGACGAGGATGGCCTGCACCGTCGCCCGCGCCGATGACCTGCGGTAGCCCAGGAATTCCGTGCGCACGATCTCCGTGCCCAGCGCCGCGTACCGTCGGCCCGCGGCCGACGTGAAGGTCTGGGCCGCGCGGGCCCGCTCCTGCTGCTCCGCCATGGCGCGCTGGAAACCGCCCTCGTCGATCTCCAGCCCGCGTTCCCTGGCCGCGTCGCGCGTCATCTCGACCGGGAACCCGAAGGTGTCGTACAGCCGGAACACCTCCGCCCCCGGGATCAGGCGGCCACCGCCAGCGGTGACCGCGGCGATGATGTCTTCCAGACGGGTGAGGCCGTTGGTCAGCGTCTGCGTAAACCGCTGCTCCTCCGCGGCGGCGGCGGAGGTGATCAGGTCCCGATGCGCGGGCAATTCCGGATAGACGGAGCCCATCTGGGTGATGACCGCGTCGGCCAGCGCCGCCAGGAACGGCCGGCCGGCGCCCGCGGACCGGCCGAAGCGCATCGCCCGGCGCATGATCATGCGCAGGACGTAGCTGCGGCCCTCATTCCCCGGCAGCACCCCGTCGGCGATGAGGAACGTCATCGCCCGCCCGTGGTCGGCCATCACGCGGTAGGCGGTACGGTGGCGCTCCCGCTCGGCCTCGGAGTGACCGAGGATCTCCTGGAGCCGGTCCATGATCGGCATGAACAGGTCGGTGCCGTAGTCGTCGTTGACGCCCTGCAGCACCGAACTGATCCGCTCCAGCCCCATCCCGGTGTCCACGCCGGGCGTCCGCAGCACGGTGCGCGTCCCGTCCGGCTGCTGATCGAACCGCATGAAGACGAGGTTCCAGATCTCCAGCCAGCGCAGGCAGTCGTTGTCCAGCGCGACGCTGCAGTCCGGCCGGCCGCAGCTGCACTGATCCGGGCCCCAGTCATAGTGCAGTTCGGAATTTGGCCCGCACGGACCGACGTCGCCCATCATCCAGAAGTTGGTCCGTTCGCCCATGCGCAGGATGCGCTCGGGTTTCACGCCGACCGCGCGCCAGGCGTCCGCGGCCTCCTCATCTGTTTCGAAGATCGTAATGATCAGCCGGTCCGGATCGATCCCGTAAGTCCGCGTGACGAGATCCCAGGCGTAGGCAATGGCCTCACGCTTGAAGTAATCCCCGAAACTGAAGTTGCCCAGCATCAGGAAGAACGTCTGGTGCCGCGGGCTGGGCCCGACGTTCTCCAGGTCGTTGTGCTTGCCCTGGACGCGCATACACTTCTGCAGCGTCGCCGCCCGCCGGTACGGGCGCTCCTCGAGCCCCAGGAACGTGTCTTTGAACTGCACCATCCCGGAGTTCACAAACAGGAGCGTCGGGTCGTCGAGAAGGACGAGCGGCGAGCTGGAGACGATGGTGTGGCCCCGCTCCTTGAAGAACTCGAGGAACTGATCGGCCACGGTCTGCCAGGTTGGATGCTGCGTCATGGTTGCCCCCACAAAAACGAACACGCCCCCGTCCCAGGGACGAGAGGCGCGCTCCCGCGGTACCACCCACGTTCCGCAGGATCGTAACCTGCGGCTCTTTGTGCGCTGTACCGGGCGCTCCCGATTCACTCAGGGGTGGCGAGTCCCTTCATCGCTCACCTGCCAGTGTACTACACTTCCACCTCGGCTGTCATCTCCGCCAGCAGATCCGCGGCGGCGTCGATCGCGCCGTCCAGCGCCGCGATCGCCTGGTCGATCTGGCCCCGGGTGATGATCAACGGCGGCGCGATCCGGAATGTGGACGGGTTGTTGAGACTGTAGAACACGATGACCCCCCGCTGCAGCGCTTCCGCCGTGACCAGCAGGACGATGTCGGGATCGGTGAAGTCCACCCCGATCAGCAACCCCTTGCCGCGGACGCCCTTCACCAGGCCGGGGTGCCGCTGCGCCAAACTCTGCAGCCCGGCCAGCATGTACTCCCCGAGCTCCCGCGCGCGCTCGACGAGTCCCTCTTCGCGGATCACGTCGATCGTGGCGATGCCCGCCGCGCAGGCCAGCGGGTTGCCGCCGAAGGTCGAGGAGTGCAGGTACGGATTGCGCTCCAGCGCCTTCCACAGCCCGGGGCGTCCGGTGAACGCGCCGATCGGCATCACGCCGCCGCCGAGGGCTTTCGCCATGGTGAGCAGATCGGGCACCACACCCCAATGGTCACAGCCGAACATCGCTCCGGTGCGCCCCAACCCGGTCTGCACCTCGTCGAGGATCAACAGTGCGCCGGACCGGTCGCACAGCGCCCGCACACGCGGCAGGTAATCGTCGGAGGGAATCACCACGCCGGCCTCGCCCTGGATCGGCTCGAGGATCACCGCGGCCGTGCGGGGACCCACGGCGCGCTCGAGGGCATCGATGTCATCAAACGGCACGTGGATGAATCCGGGGACCAGCGGCTGGAACGGCGTCTTATACAGATCGCGGCCCGACGCCGACAGCGCGCCCATGGTCTTCCCGTGGAACGCCCCTGCGGCCGCCACGATCTCGGTGCGGCCGGTGGCCAGCCGGGCCAGTTTGAGTGCCCCTTCGTTGGCTTCCGTTCCACTGTTGGCGAAGAACGTATACTGCAGGTCTCCGGGGGTGATCTCCGCCAGCAGCTCGGCCAGGTCGGCTTCGAGCCGCCGCGGCATGGCGCGCACCGACATCGGCATACGATCGAGCTGCTCCCTGACGGCCGCGACGACCCGGGGATGCCTGTGGCCGACGTTGAAGACCGCGGGACCGCCGGAGCAGTCGAGGTATTCCTTCCCGTACACGTCGCGGATCACCGCGCCCTGCGCGTCCCACTCCATCGTCATCGCGTTGGCGAACCGGTAGAGTTTCACCAGCCCAGGATTGATGAACCGGCTGTACTTATCGAGGGCGTCGGCGACCAGACGGTCGGCGTTGGACGGCAGGGTCACGGGGCGCGCTCCGTGGGGACCATCGCGCCGGCGCGCTCGAGCATCTCCCGGGCGCGGCGCACGACCTCGCGCGTCTCTTTGTACTTGATGCGATCGAGCGCATCATCCAGCGACGTCCACTCGCAGGCCACGAACCCTTCCTCGGTCTGCGGCACCGGCTCCTCGCCGCCGAGAAACTCCAGCAGGAAGTAGCGGACGGTCTTGTCGTAGTAGGTGTCCTCCGAGCGCCAGAAGAAGAAGTAGCGCTCTTCCCCCAGATCCGAGACCACCCGCACGTTGGAGAGGCCGGTCTCTTCCCGCACCTCCCGCAGGGCGACTCCCTCGGGGGTCTCCCCGGGCTCGATCGTGCCCTTCGGCAGCATCCACTTTCCGCTCTCGTGCTTCAGCAGGAGGATCCGCGGCGTGCCGGAGTCGCGCGAGAATACGACCCCGCCCGCGCTGCGGGCCTGCTTGACCGGTTTGCGACCGCGCCGTCCCGGCATCGTCTTACTGCGGCGCCCGCTCGTGCAGCCATTCGCGCACCAGCCGGTTCACCGCCGCGCCGTCGGCGCGGCCTTTCACCTTGGGCATCACGGCGGCCATCACTTTTCCGATGTCCCGCTCGCTCTGGACACCCACCGCCGAGGCCGTGGCGGCGACGATCGCCTTGAGCTCGGATTCCGAGAGCTGGGCGGGCAGGTATTCTGACAGAATCGCCAGTTCCAGCGTTTCTTTCTGCACGAGGTCGTCGCGGCCCCCTTTGGCAAAGGCCTCGATCGCCTCACGCCGGCGCTTGGCTTCCTGGCGGATCACGGCTTCGAGCTCCTCGTCGGCGAGCGGCCGGCCGCGCTCGATTTCCGCGTTGTGTGCCGCCGCGCGGACAAGGCGGATCGTGGACACCCGCAGAGCGTCCCCGGCGCGGAGTGCGCGCTGCATCTCATCCTGCAAGCGCCGGGCCAGCGTCGTCATTTTTCGGTCTCGCCGGGATCCCTTGGAAGCACTGAAGGGGGACGGGCCCGTCCCCCTTCAGTGCTTCTCACGCGGGCGGCAGCCCTATACTCCCCGCCTGCGGCGGCGGGCGATCTTGCGCCTGCGCTTCGCCGACGGTGACTCGTAATGCTCATGCCGCTTGGCATCAGAAAGGATGCCGGACCGCTTCACCTGCCGCTTGAAACGGCGCAGCGCGCTGTCCAGCGTCTCGTCCTTGCCGACGCGCACCTCGGTCATCTGTCCACCCCCTTCGCGACCATCCCGGCGAACGTTCACGCGCGGGCTCGGACCCGCTGAGGCCCGAAACTGTCGTCATTATACAATACCGGCCTCCGGCACGTCCTGGGGCTAACGGGTCGACCGCGGGCCTCGCCGTGCGCGCGGAATTACGAATTTGTGGGCGGTGTGGGTCGCCGAGAACCGGATGACCTTCACGTCGGTCAGTCCTGCGGCCCGGCCGGCGGCCAGCGCATCGGCTTCGGTCACCGCTGCGACCCCGCGTGGCGTGATCAGCCACAGCGCGCCGTGGGGTGCGAGCATCTTCGCCGCGGCCGGCACGCGCCGCAGGGCGGTACGGTCGTCGGCCTGCAGGAACACGTGCGACAACCGGGCCCCGGCGCGCCCGCGCACGATCCGTGGGCCGGCCGCGCGCAGTTCACGGAGGAAGTCCTTGTCACTGACGCCGATCGCGGCCACCCGATCTATCGCGCGCAGTCCAATCTTGTCGAGCCTCGACTTGGGATGCAGGATCCGCTGCGTCCATCGCTCGGCCCGCTCACCCAGCTCAAACGACGCCGTGCCGCCGGGAAACCGGATCGTGAGCACGCCGTCGGCGGCGCGGACCGACCTCATCTGCGCGTAAGGAATGGCCAGCCGGAAGGCCCCGCGGAAGATCAGCGCATCGGTCTCCAGCAGCGCCCTGCCCGATGCGGTCGTGCCGTTCCACCGCGCCGCGCACCGTGCCTCGTCCCCCATGGGTCACCTCACTCGCTCATCCGGGCGGCCACCGCATGTGGCGCCCGCCGAGCAGGTGGAAGTGGAGGTGGGCCACCGCTTGCCCCCCGTCCTGGCCGGTGTTCGTCAGCAGCCGGTATCCGCGGTCGGCGATGCCTTCCTGCGCGGCAAGCGTGGCCGCCGCCACACCGATGCGATGCATCAGGAGCGGGTCTGCCTGTGCGATCTCCGATATCGAGGCCAGATGCCGGCGGGGGAGGATCAACAGATGTACCGGCGCCTGGGGATTGATGTCACGGACGGCGATGACCAGGTCATCGTCATAGACGCGTTCGGCCGGGACTTCTCCGGCCACGATCCGGCAGAACAGGCAGTCTGTCATCCGTCCCACGTCCTCTGGTCGAGAATCCGGCGGTCGTCGGCGATCGTCCCGGACGGCACGATGACCACCTCCGCGCGCAGGCGGGTGTGGTCCCGCACGGCGCCGGCGATGTTCTCGCCGAGACGACCATCGGGCTGTGCGGGTGCGGAGAGTTCCACGCGGATGGTCAGCTCGTCCTGATGTCCGGACCGCGTCACGACCGCCTGGTAGCACGCCACATCAGGATTGGTCCCCAGCGCCCGTTCCAGATCAGCGGGGTGCAGAAAAATCCCGCGGACTTTGACCGCATCACCAACCCGTCCGAGGATGCGCTCCAGCCGGGGCGCGGTGCGGCCGCAGACGCAATCCCCGCCGGCGAAGCGGGACAAGTCACCCGTCCCCAGCCGCAGCAGCGGATACGTCTCGTTGAGGAACGTCACGACCACCTCACCGGGATGGCCGGGGTCCACCGGCGCTCCCGTCGCGGGGTCGACCAATTCGACGATCACGCGGTCGGCGGTGTGCAGCCCGGTCCGTGCCGGGCATTCATAGGCGATGAGCCCGACGTCCCCGGTGGCATATCCCTGGCTCACACGCACGCCGTGGCGGCTCTCCAGATCCGTCCGCAGGGACTCTGCCAGGGGCTCCCCGGAGACGAACGCCACCTGCAGCGGCGAGCGTGCGCCGCTGTCCCCCGCCCGCTCGAGCAGCGCGGCCAGGAAGCTCGGCGTGCCCACGAATCCATCGGCCCGCAGATCGAGCAGGGTCCGGACCTGGATCTCGGCGTTGCCGACGCCGGTGGGGACTGCGACACAGTTCAGCGCGCCCAGCGCCCCGTCAAACATCGACCCCGCCGGTGTGAGATGGTGCGAAAAGGTATTCAACACCACGTGTCCCGCGCGGAAGCCCGCGGCGTACAATGCGGGCGCAAACCCCCAGTAGTCTTGCTGATCGGCTTCCGGATCGAGAATCGGCCCCGGAGACACGAAGATCCTGCGCAGACGGCGCACCGGAATCGCGAGCCATCCCCCAAACGGCGGCCGGCGCGCCTGCAGCGAGGGCAGCAGGGCCTTTGACGTCACGGGGATCTGCTGCAGACGCCCCAGTGTCACCTCGGCGGGGCGCAGCCCAGCGGCGGCGAGCTGTTCCGCCACCGCCGGGGCGGTCGCGTCTGCGGCCGTCAGCATCGCGGCGAGGACGGCCTCCTGCGCGGCCAGCCGCTCGGCGTGCGGACGCCGTTCCGCCGCATCGTAGAGATCTGCACCGGATCCCGTCATCACGCTGGTTGTTCCGTCCCGCCTCGCGCCTTCTCCTGCCGCGGTGGACCAGAGAGGAAGGTCGCCCCGGCGGCGGGTAATGGACACCGCATGGATCCGACCGACCCCCTGCTGCGCGTCAGTGATCTCCACCTGAGCTTTCACGACATCCACGCGATCGCGGGCGTCGATTTCGCGCTGGGGCGAGAGGAGATCCTCGGCATCATCGGTCCGAACGGAGCGGGGAAGACCAGCGTGCTGAACTGCATCAACGGGTTCTACCGTCCCTCCCGGGGAACGCTGTTCTTTGCGGGCACCGAGATTACCCATCGGCCGCCGCATGTCCGCGCGGCGATGGGGATCGCGCGGACGTTCCAGAACATCGCCCTCTATCCGGGCATGACCGTGCTCAACAACATCATGACCGGCCGTGTGTTCCACATGCACGCCAGCGCCGTCGCCTGCGGCGTCTACGCCGGGCCCGCCGAACGCGAGCACCTCGCCCACCGCCGCGCGGTCGAAGAGATCATCGACTTCCTGGAGATCGAAGCGGTGCGCGACCACCGCGTGGCCGACTTGCCGTACGGCCTGCAGAAGAAGGTGGAGCTGGGGCGGGCCCTGGCCATGGACCCCCGCCTGCTCGTGCTCGATGAGCCGATGGCCGGCATGAGCATGGATGAGAAGACCGACATGGCCCGCTACATCCTCGAACTGAAAGAGATCAGGCACGTCCCGGCCGTCCTCATCGAGCACGACCTGGGCGTGGTGATGGACCTCTGCGACCGGATCGTCGTCATGGACTACGGCAAGAAGATCGCCGAGGGGGCGCCCGACGAGGTGCAGCGCAACCCGGACGTCATCCGCGCCTACATCGGCGACGCCGCCGCGGTGCACTGACGATGCCCGCCCCCGCCGTGCTCGCGCGCCCGGGCCCCCGCCCTCCCACCGCCGAACCGGCGCGGGGATTCGACACGCTGCCGAAACTGCTGCGCCGCAACGCCCAGGCCTTCCCGGACCGGGTGGCGTTCCGTGAGAAAGAGCTGGGGATCTGGCAGTCCATTACCTGGCGCGAATATCTCGCCAAGGCCCGCGCCTTCGGCCTGGGCCTGCGGGAACTCGATTTCGGCCGCGGGCACGCGCTGGCCATCATCGGAGACAACCGTCCGGAGCTGTTCTACGCGGAATTGGGAGCCCAGGCCGTCGGAGGCATCACCTACGGCCTGTACCAGGACAGTCTGCCGGATCAGCTGGCGGAGCTGCTGGCCTTCTCCGAAGCGCGGGTCATCTTCTGCGAGGATCAGGAGCAGGTCGACAAACTGCTGGAAATGGAAGGGCGCCTCCCCCACCTGCGGCACATCGTCGTCGACGACCGGCGGGGCATGTGGCGGTACCGGCACCCCAAGCTGGTCAGCTTCGCCGAGGTGCTGCGCCGCGGACAGGAGCTGCATACCCAGATGCCTGCCCTCTTCGACGCCGAGATCGACGCCGGAGGGGGCGACGACATCGCCATCTTCTGCCAGACGTCGGGCACGACCGCTCTGCCCAAGCTGGCGATGCTCTCCTACGACAACCTGCTCGCGCAGGGGGTGAACTTCCACCAGCGGGAGCCGCACCTCTCGGGCTCCGATGAATTTGTCTCGTACCTGCCGTTTGCCTGGATCGGCGAGGTCATGATCTCCACGACGCTGCACCAGCTGGTGGGCTTCACGGTCAACTTCCCGGAAGAACCGGAGACCGCGCAGCGGGACTTCCGGGAGATCGGCCCGCAGTTCACCTTTGCCCCCGCCCGGATCTACGAGGGCCTGCACACCGCGGTCACCGTGCGCATGCTCGACTCCGGCTGGCTGCACCGGCGCATCTACGCGTGGGCGCTGCGGGTCGGGGGGCAGGTCGTGGATCGTCGGGCCCAGGCCCGGCCCATCGGGGGATGGCTGCGCGCGGGCCGCTGGATCGCCGAGCGGCTCGTCTTCCGCCCCGTCCTGGACAAGATCGGTTTCCTGCACGTGCGCGTCGCCTGGAACGGGGGATCGCCGCTGGGGCCCGACTACTTCAAGTTCTTCCACTCGCTGGGCGTCAACCTGAAACAGATCTACGGCCAGACCGAGATCGC
>JBIOXT010000174.1:0-6845 GCA_044869795.1 bacterium
GGGACTCCAGATCGTTGGGAAGCCATTTGACGAGAGCGTCGTGCTGCGGGTCGGGGAGGCCTACCAGGAAGCGACGGAGTGGCATCTGCGGAGACCACCATTGGGAAACGAGGAAACGAGCAAACGAGGAAACGAGTAATTCCCCAGTCAGGCTAGGAACGATGTCAAGAGCCGCTTCTCGAGTTCCTTCGTGACCTCCGAGAGGTCTTTCACCGTGTCGACGGAACGCCAGTATGCGCGCGATTTGAACGCCGCCAGGCGGTGATCTTTGGCCAGCTGCGGGAAGGTGGAATCTTCCAGGTCCCCGCGGTCGGGGAGCAGCGCCTCGACGTCGCGGTTCAGCACGTAGATGCCCGCGTTCATCCAGTAGGGGAGTTCGGGTTTTTCCTGAAAGGCGACGATCTGGTCATCCTCACCGACCTCGACGATCCCATACGGGCTGATGAACGGAGCGAGCACGACCGTGGCCGCGCTGCCGCTGGCGCGATGGGTCTGCACAAGCGGTTTGATCCGGACGTTGGTGAGGACGTCGCCGTTGGTGGCCAGGCAGGCATCCTCGCCGGAGACCAGCCGGCGGAACGCGCGCTTCAATCCGCCGCCGCGCCCCAGCGGTTCGTCCTCGACCTCGTATTGGATCGACACACCCCAGCGCTCGCCGGTGCCGAAGAAGTCCTCGATCGCCTGGTGCTGGTAGCCGCAGGCGATGATCACATCCGCGATGCCCTGGGACTGCAGCCACTGCAACTGGTAGCCCAGCAGCGGCACGCCCAGGATCTCCACCATTGCTTTGGGACGATCTTCCGTGAACGGCCGCAGGCGTTCCCCCTTGCCTCCGGCCAGGATGATGGCCTGCATACCTAACAATCTACCCAATCTACTCAATCTACTCAATCCACCCAATCTACCCAATCTCGGGCACATGCGCTAGATTGATTGGGATTAGGCAGATTGGGGAGATTGGGAAGATTGGGCAGATGAAGGCTCCGCGCGGGATGCACGATATCTTGCCCGACGACACGCCACGGTGGCAGGCCCTCGAGGCGGCCATCCGTGACCTGGCGGCGCGGTACGGCTATGGTGAGATCCGCACGCCGGTCGCCGAGCACACCGAAGTCTTTCAAAAGACCGCGGGCGAAACCTCGGACATCGTCGAGCACGAAATGTATACGTTCGTCGATCGCGGCGGACGCAGCCTGACGCTGAGGCCTGAAGGCACCGCGGCCGTGATGCGGGCCTACCTCGAGCACGGCATGGCCGCGCAGCCCCAGCCGGTGCGCCTCTACTACCTGGCGTCGATGTTCCGCTATGACCGCCCGCAGAAGGGCCGCTACCGGATGCACCATCAATTTGGAGCCGAGATCGTGGGATCTCCGTCACCGGCCGCCGACGTGGAGGTGCTCAGCATCCCCGTGCGGTTGATGCAGTCGCTGGGACTGACGGAAGTCCTGGTGCGGCTGAACAGCATCGGTGATGCGGCCTGCCGTCCCGGGTACCTCGAGGCGCTGCGGGAGTACTTCCGCCCGCGGGCGCCGCAGTTGAGCAAGGACAGCCAGCGCCGTCTGGAAACCAACCCGATGCGGATCCTGGAATCGAAAGACCCGCAGGACCAGGACCTCCTCCGCGCAGCGCCGCTGACGCGCGACCACCTCTGCGCCGAGTGCCGCGCACACTTTGCGCAGGTGAAGCAGTTGTTTGCGGCGATCGCCATCCCGACCGTCGAGGATCCATACATCGTGCGCGGGCTGGACTACTACACCCGCACCGCGGTGGAGATCCACTCCGGCCGGCTGGGGGGCGCACAGCACCAGATGCTGGGAGGCGGCCGCTACGATGGTCTGGCGGAGCAGCTGGGGGGACCGCCCACGCCCGGCGTCGGCTTCGGATTAGGTCTGGAGCGCCTGCTCCTGGTGATGGAGGCTGAGAGCCTTTCGGTGCCGATGCCGTCTGGGACCGACGGCAGGCTGGACGTGTTCGTCGCCACGACCGGTCCCCGGGCTGAACTGGAGGGATTTCGGCTCCTGGACAGTCTGCGCGCCGCCGGGGTCAACGCCGTCGGCGAGGTGACGGGCCGCAGCCTCCGTGCGCAGATGAAGTCCGCCGATCGCACCGGAGCCCGGTACGCGGTGATCATCGGCGAGCAAGAGGTCGATGCGAACCAGGCGAGCGTGCGCGACCTGCAGACGGGTGCGCAGGAATCCGTCGGCCTCCCGGAGGTCATCGCCTATCTGATTCAGCGTACCGGAGCGATACGGTGAGAACCGCTCCCCGCACGTTGCTGAAGGACCTCAGCGAGCACATCGACCGCGATGTCGTGGTGCAGGGTTGGGTGAAAACAGTCCGTGACCAGAAGAAGGTGCAGTTCCTGATCATCCGTGATCATACGGGGACCGCGCAGGCGACGCTGCCGCGATCGGAGCGGCAGGCCGCCCTCAATGACGTGGTCTCGGGCCTGACCCGCGAGTCGACGGTCACGATCTGGGGCCGCGTCGTTGCCAATCCGGTCGTCAAGATGGGCGGGTTGGAACTGTTGATCGCCGACCTCCGCGTGGAGAGTGTGGCCGATCCCCTGATCCCGCTGGATGTCTCCGCCGCCGAGGAGCCCAATCCCGAGGTCCGCCTGAACTGGCGCTTTTTGGATCTGCGCCGGCCGGAGAACCTGCTGATCTTCCGCGTTCAGACCGCCGTCGAGCGGGCGATGCGGGCGGTCTGGGCGGACGCGGGGTTCATCGAGATCCACTCGCCGAAACTGATGGGGAGTCCGAGCGAGTCCGGCGCCGAGCTCTTCTCGCTGGACTATTTTGGGCGGCCGGCGTACCTGGCGCAGTCCCCGCAATTCTTCAAACAGATGGCGATGGCCGCGGGCTTTGACCGCGTGTTCGAGGTGGGCCCGGTCTTTCGGGCCGACCCGTCGTTCACGACGCGCCACCTCACCGAGTTCACCGGCGTCGATGTGGAGCTGTCGTGGATTGCGTCCCACGAGGACGTCATGACGTTCGAGGAACGCTGGCTGCACACGGTCCTCGACGCGGTGAACAACGAGCTCGGCGAAGAGATCCGATCAACCCTCGACGTTCCGCTGGTTGTCCCCGACGTCCCTTTCCCGCGGGTTCCGATGGCCGAGGCGCTGGAGATCCTGTCCCGGCGCGGACATGTGCCGGAGCGCCGCGGCGACCTGGATCCCGCGGGCGAACGGATGATCAGCGAGTACGCGCTGGAGCGGTTCGGACATGAGTTCGTGTTCGTGACCGATTATCCGTGGGAGGTCCGCCCGTTCTACCACATGCGCCATGAGGGGAATCCCGGCGTGACGAAGAGTTACGACCTGCTCTGGAAGGGTGTCGAGATCACAACCGGCGCGCAGCGTGAGCACCGCTACGATGTGCTGGTGGCCCAGGCCGTCGAGAAGGGGCTGAACCTGGAACCGATCCAGTTCTACCTGGACTTCTTCAAGTACGGCTGTCCGCCCCACGGTGGGTTTGGGTTCGGGATGAACCGCATGCTGATGGTGATGCTCAATCAGCCCAACGTCAGGGAGGTCACGTATCTCTTTCGAGGGCCCACGCGCCTCTTACCTTGACCGACGGAAGTCGCTCCGAGCCGCCCGACTCGGAGTGAAGGGCCGCCCCCGAGCAAACCGCCGCCCCAACCATTTCAAATTGACCCACTACTGGGTGCCGATCCCCGTTTCCCATTTCCCCGTTTCCGAGGTACTATGGGGGCAGTAAGGGTCCTGCCGTGTGCGTGTGGGCTGTAAGTTCCGTTCCAACACGCATCACATCGGGAGCTTGTCTCTGGTCCGCCGAGTGGCATGCTCCGGTACTGCCGGGGAAACCTGACGCGGCCAGGCAGGCACCCACCTGCTGACGCAGGTTCGGGAACTGCGGCTCTGCGGCACGGCGGGGGTGTGGAAAAGCAGAAGGGACGCGGCCGCCACCGGCGCGTCCCTTCTGCTTGGGAGACCGAACGGTTATCGGCCGCCGAGAATGGCGTCCTTGGCCTGCTTGCTGACGCGGAACCGGACGACTTTCTTGGCCGGGATGCGGATCGGTTCGCCGGTCTGAGGGTTACGGCCCATCCGGGCTTTGCGGTTCACCAGCACGAGTTTGCCGATGCCGGGAAGAGTAAACGAGTTCTTGGCCTCGCGGTACGACAACGTCGCCAGTTCGTCGAGGAACTGGTTAGCCTGTTTCTTGGACACGTCGAGCTTGCTGGCCAGGTAGTCGGCCGTCTTCGACTTCGTCATTGCTTTCGCCATCAACACACCCCTCTCTCACCGTGGATGTCGATTTGCCGCATTCCGTGCGGGTTTTCGCGCTGAGTATAGGGAGCCCCTGTCGCGCTGTCAAGGAAAATGCGCAATTTTCGCGGCATTTCGGCGTGTGTTACGATCAACCCATGGAGCTCTTCGAACAGGCCGCGGCCGGCCGTCTTGCCGCTTCCTCACCGCTGGCCGCGCGGATGCGCCCGCGGACGCTGGACGAGTTCGTGGGCCAGCAGCATCTGGTCGGCGAGGACCGCCTGCTGCGCCGGGCCATCGAAGCCGACGAGCCGGCGTCGCTGATCCTCTACGGTCCGCCGGGCACCGGCAAGACGTCGCTGGCGCACGTCATCGCCGCCGCGACGCGATCGGCCTTCGAGCGGGTGAACGCGGTGACGTCCGGCGTTGCGGACCTGAAGAAGGTGATCGCGCGGGCGGCCGATCGGCGCCGCTTCCATGCCCAGCGCACGGTCTTGTTCATCGACGAGATCCACCGGTTCAACAAGGCCCAGCAAGACGTGCTGCTGCCCCACGTGGAAGACGGCACGCTCGTGCTGATCGGCGCCACGACCGAGAACCCCTTCTTCGAAGTGAACGCGACGCTGGTGTCCCGCACCCGCGTGTTCCAGCTGGAGCCGCTGACCGACGGCGACCTGCGCCTGATTGCCGCGCGGGCACTGACCGACGAGGAGCGCGGCCTCGGGCGCATGCCGGTGACGCTCGATGACGGCGCATCGGATCACCTCATCCGGGCCTCCAATGGCGATGCCCGGACCCTGCTGAACACCCTCGAGCTCGCCGTGATGACGACCCCGCCCGACGCGGTCGGGGTGCGCAGGGTCACCCTGCAGGCCGTGGAGGACGCCGCCCAGCGGCGCGCCCTGGTCTACGACCGCGAGGGCGACGCCCATTACGATCATGTCTCGGCGTTCATCAAGAGCATGCGCGGGTCTGACCCCGATGCCGCCGTGTACTGGATGGCGCGGATGCTGGCCGCCGGGGAAGACGCCCGCTACATCGCCCGGCGGATGGTCGTCCACGCCGCCGAAGACGTCGGCCTTGCCGATCCGATGGCGCTGGTCGTGGCGACCGCCGCGGCGCAGGCGGTGGAGTTCGTCGGCCTGCCCGAGGCCCGGATCCCGATGGCGGAAGCGGCCATCTATATCGCGTCTGCGCCCAAGAGCAATGCGGTGGTGCGCGCGATCGGAGCGGCATCCGCCGACGTGGAGGAACAGCGAGCCGATCCCGTCCCGCTGCACCTGCGCGATTCCAGCCACCCCGGCGCCGTCGGCCGGCTGGGGTACGGGCGCGGCTACAGGTACGCGCACGACTTCCCGGGCGGGTTTGTCCCCCAGCAGTACGTCCCCGACAACGTCAAGGACCGGATCTATTACCAGCCGACGGAGAGCGGATTTGAGGGCGAGGTGCGCCGCCGGCTGCGGGAATGGTGGAAGGGGATCAAGCGCTACACGCCGGAATAGGGCAGGGGGAGAGGGGGGATCCTGGTGAGAGTGCGCACTGCTGCGATCTGCCTTGTCATCGTCCTGCTGCTGGCGGCGGCGCCAACGTTCTCCGCACCGGCCGCCGAGATCACGTTTACGTCCACGCAGTTCACGCCGATCGGCGAGCAGGAGTGGGCCCGCAACACCCTGTTCGCGCGCTTCACGCAGGAGACCGGTATTCAGGTCCGATTCTTCAGCGAAGCCAGCAACGTCTACATCGACCGGCTGGTCGCCGAAGCCCGCGCGGGGTCCGGCAACGTGGACGCGACCGGGACCCTGCACGGAGACTTTCCCGTGCTCGTCGCCGCCAACGTCGTGCGCGACATGGCGCCCACGCTGCGGCAGCTGCAGGGCCGCGGCGACCGCACCTTCTTCGCGGACCTGGTGCGCGCCGGCCAGTTCGGCGGCGTGCAGGCCTTCGTGCCGTGGATGCAGGCGACGTATCTGATCGCGGCGCGGAAGGAAGCGCTGCGCTACTTCCCCGCCGGCCGCAACCCGATGGCGATGACCTATGACGACCTGCTGGAGTGGGGGAGCAACATCCGGCAGGCGACCGGCCAGCGGCGGATCGGCTTCCCGGTGGGCCCTACCGGCCTGTACGCGCGCTTTCTGCATGGGTACGCGTATCCATCGTTCACCGGGTCTCAGGTCAAGCGGTTCAGGTCGGCGGACGCCGTCGAGATGTGGCGGTACTTCCGCCGGCTGTGGGGCGTCACCCATCCCTCGTCGTTCCTGTGGAACTCGATGGACGAGCCGCTCCTGTTGGGCGAGGCGTGGGTGGCGTGGGATCATGTCGCGCGCCTGCTGCCGGCCCTGCGGCAGCGGCCCGACGATTTCGTGGTCCTGCCGGCCCCGGCCGGACCGAGGGGACGGTCGTTCATCGTCGTGCTCGTGGGGCTGGCGATCACGCGCACGAGCAGCAACGCCGACGGCGCGGCGCGGTTGATCGAGTACCTGACCCGGCCCGCCACGCAGGTGGTCACGCTGCAGGGCGTCGGATTCTTCCCCGTTGTCCGGGAGGCGTCGACGGCCGTGCCGGCCGGCGGACTGCGCGTGATGGCCGAGGGGGTGACCGCGCAGTCCGG